>JBIKXN010000242.1:0-5901 GCA_044355765.1 Alphaproteobacteria bacterium | reverse complement strand
GTAGTCCATGCCGCTCTTCGAAACGCCCGAGAGATCGGCACCGGCGCAGAAGGCCCTGTCGCCGGCGCCGGTCAGCACGATGGCGCGGACGTCGCGCTCGCCTTCCAGGCGCCGCCAGATCGTCTCCAGCTCGGCCTCGGTCGCGGCATCGACGGCGTTGAGCTTTTCGGGTCGGTCGATCGTCACCCGCGCGACATGATCGGCGATCTCCAGGCGGACGTTCACGGCACCACCGCCGTGCCGGAGAGCCCGAGCTCGGCCAGGATCTCGTCCGTATGCTCGCCCAGGCGGGGCGGCAGGCGACGCATGCCGCGTACCGGCGCGTCGGAGAGATGCACCGGCGATCCCGCCACCTTCAGCTGGTCCCAGGGGGCGGCGGCTTCCAGAATCATGTCGTTGATCCGCACCTGCGGATCCTCCAGCGCCTTGGCCAGCGACCGGACCGGCGCGCAGAGCAGGTCCTGCGCCTCCAGCCGCGCGATCCACGCCGCGGTCGTGCCGTTGCGGAAGGCCTCGCGCAGCAGGGCGTGCAGCGTCGCGCGATTGGCGACCCGCAGCTCGTGGGTCGCGAAGCGCGGATCGGTCTCGAGATCCGGCCGGCCGATCACCGCGCCGATGTCGTGCATCGGCTGACGGCTGAAGCCGCCGATCATCACGAAGGCGCCGTCGCTGGTCTCGAACACGTCGTTCGTTGGCAGGTTCCCCCAGTTGAGTTCGCGCGCGCGCATCAGCGACACCGCGACCTCCTGCATCTGCGCCGCGATCATCGAATCGTGCAGCGAGACGCTGACCACCTGCCCCTTGCCGGTCTTCTGCCGCTGCAGCAGCGCCAGCATGATGCCCTGGGCCAGGTGCATGCCCGCGCAGTAGTCGGCGAAGGTCGTGGTCGGCACGCCCATCGGCGCGTCGGGCGCGCTGCGCCGCCAGACCGCGCCGGTCATCGCCTGCGCCAGCGCGTCCTGCCCCCCCTTGTTGACGTAGGGACCCTCGGTCCCGTAGCCGGTTCCGACCGCATAGATGATCTTCGGATTGATCGCCGCGCAGGCCTCGTAGCCGAAGCCCAGGCGCTCCATCACGCCGGCGCGGAAATTGTTGGCGACGACGTCAGCGGTCGCGATCATCCGGCGCACGGCTTCCTTCGCCGGCTCGGTGCGCATGTCGAGCACGATCGAACGCTTGTTGCGGTTGATCGAGCAGAAGATCGGCCCCTGCTCGCCAGCCGGATCGCCAGGGATGGCCCAGCGCATGCGGTCGCCGATCTTCGGCGGTTCGATCTTGATCACGTCGGCGCCGAAATCGGCCAGGGTCTGCGTCGCGCAGGGTCCCATGTAGACCTGGGTGAAATCGACGATGCGCACGCCCTCGAGCGGCAGGGCAGGCGTGCTCATTCCGCGGCCCTCGCGACCAGACGCGCGTTGGTCGAGGGCCGGTCGCCGGGATCGCCGCCCTGCGCGCGCACCTTGGCGCAGATCGCCGCCGGGTCCACCGCCTTGACCGAAATGCCCGCATCGAGGGCGAGCGCCGCGGCGACGCCTGCCGACTGGCCCATCGACATGCAGGGCGGGATCTCGCGGCTCAGCTTCTGCGCGCCTTCGGTCGCGGAGTAATGACGCCCGGCGACCAGCAGTTGGTCGACCTTTCGCGGCAGCATCGCGCGATAGGGCGTGTAGTAGTCGCGTCCGCGCGCCACCGTGTCGGCGAAATGGACGCGGTCCATCACGTCCTCCTTCGTCACCACGTATTCGCCGTCGAGCAGCCGCGTCTGGCGCACGCCCAGCTGCGGCGCGACGTCGACCACGTAGCATTTCTCGAAGCCCGGCAGATTGGCGCGCACGAAATCGACCATCCGGTAGATGCGTTTGCGGCCCTCGAAATCGGCCCGGGTCTGGTCCTCGACCTTGATGGCGTCGAAGCCCTGCATGTGCGGGCAGTTGCACCAGACGATCCCGGGCAGCGGCGTCTTGAGCCACCAATGCTCCCAGGAGCCGCCGATCGTGCGGCGCGCGGCGAGGTCGACCTTGCGATAGGCCTCGGGTTCCTCGAAGCGGAAACGCTCGGCCGTCTCGGTGTCGACGCCGCCAAGACGGAACACGGTCGTGACGATGTAGGATCCGTGCTGGAAGGGCGCGCCTGCGCTCGCCGCCACGTCGAGGTCGCCGGTCGTGTCGATGACCACCCCGCCCATGATCGCCTGCCGGCCCTCCTTGGTGTCGCAGACCACGCCGGCCGCGCGGCCATCCTCGACGATCGTGCGCGAAAACCAGGAATGCAGCCGCAGCGCGACGCCCGCCTCCTCGATCATGTCGTTGGAGACGCGCTTCCAGCCGTCCGGATCGAAGGCGGCTGAGAAGACCACCGGCTCCGGCTTCTTCTGCGAGCGGAAGTCGTACAGGCCCCAGCGCGCCCATTTGCGGAACATCTCGTCGCTGGCGATCCGGTCCTGCTCGGGCGGATAGACGCACAGCCCGATGCGTTCCATCCGCTCGATCATCTCCATGCACGTGCCGGTGACCGTGATCTCCGGACCATTGTTCATGTCGTCGAGTACGAGGACCATGCCGCCCGAGGCGAGCCCGCCCAGATAGGGATAGCGCTCGAGCAGCGCCACGCTGGCGCCCATGCGCCGTGCGGCGATGGCGGCGGAGAACCCGGCCGGACCTCCGCCGACCACGACGACATCGGCGCGCGCGACGACCGGGACGCTGCCGGAGGGTTCTTCGATGCGATCCATGTGCGACCTCTTGGCGGCAGGTTCACGTTGCGACAGGGGCGTGCCAGCGGATCACGAGCCGCTCGACCGCCGAGATGACGAGGAAGAAGCAGAAGGCGAAGCCCGAGCCGACCAGGACGGTGGCATAGAGCAGCGCCGAGTCGAAGGCGTACATGGCCTGGACGATCAGCGCGCCGATCCCGTTCGTGGTCGAGACCCACTCGCCGACGATGGCGCCGATCGTCGCCGTCGAGGCGGAGATCTTCAGCGCGGAGAAGAGATAGGGCAGCGCGGTATAGAGCCGCAGCTTCCAGAACACTTCGCTGCGGCTCGCCGAGAGGACCCGCATGAGCTCGAGCGCCTGCGGGTTCACCGCTTCCAGCCCGCGCACCATGTTGACCAGCGTCGGGAAGAAGCAGATCAGCGCCGCGACGGCGATCTTCGGCTCGATCCCGTTGCCGAGCAGCAGCACCAGGATCGGCGCCTTCGCCACGACAGGGATCGTGTTGATCAGAACGACGATCGGGAAGAACGTCTCCTCGAGCGACTTGAAATGCACGAACAAGGTCGCACCGATGATCGCCACGAGATTGCCCAGCAGGAAACCGGCCAGCGCCTCGGTCGCGGTCCAGGCGAGGTTCGACATCAGCATGCCGAATTTCGCGACCAGGGTCTGGACCACGACGACCGGGGACGGCGCCACGAACGGCTTGACCTCGAGGAGATGGACGAGCGCCGCCCACATGCCGAGCAGCGCCAGCAGTCCGACGAAGGGCAGCGCCCGCCGGCGGATGGCCGCGCGCCGGCGCATGGCGGCGTGGCGCGCCTCGGCTTCGGCGAGTCCCGGGTCGACGGTCGCGGCTCGGCTTGCGCTCATCACACTGGCCCCAGAAGACCGCGCAGCCCGGTGACCAGACGCGCGAAAGGTTCGGTCTCGCGAATCGAAAGGTCGCGCTCCTCTGGCAACTCGACCGGCACTATGGCGCGCACACGTCCGGGATTGGCGGACAGCACCATGACCTGCTGGCCCAGAAAGGCGGCCTCGTAGACGGAATGGGTCACGAAAAGGATCGTCGTTCCGGTCTCGCGCCAGATGCGGCGCAGTTCCGCGTTGAGACGGTCGCGGGTGAACTCGTCGAGCGCGCCGAAGGGTTCGTCCATCAGCAGGATGCTCGGCGCGCCGAGCAGCGCGCGCGCCAGCGACACGCGCTGGCGCATGCCGCCCGACAATTCGTGCGGAAAGCTGTTCTCCCAGCCCTCGAGGCCGACGAGCCTGAGCAGTTCGCGCGGCGTCGGTGCGCCCGGTCTCAGCGCCCGGCGACCGCCGACTTCGAGCGGCAGTTCGACGTTCTGCAGCGCCGTGCGCCACGCCAGCAGCGCCGCGTCCTGGAAGACGAAGCCGATCGCGCGGTCACGGCGCGCCTGCGCGGGTGCCGCGCCCAGGACGCGCGCGCTCCCCGCCGACGGGGCGACCAGATCGGCCACCACGCGCAGCAGGGTGGACTTCCCGCAACCCGAGGGCCCGAGCAGCGACAGGAAGCCGCCGCGCTCCACCGCGAAGGAGACGTCCTCGATCGCCGTGACCGTGCGCCGGTCGGTGACGAAGCGCACGCTCACGCCTTCGCAGGCGACCGCCGGAACGGCCGTTCCGGCGGCTGCGGCCGATGCGCCGTTCATCCGATCTTCGGACGCGCGCCGCCGGTGGCGTTGAGGATGTCGAGGGTCATCACCTCCTCGACCTTGGGCACGCGCTTGGAGAACTGGCCGAGCTCGGCATAGAGGTCGATCTGGTCCTTCCAGATCGCCGGGTCCATCGCGCCCCAGCCGTTGACGCGGGTGTTCTCGTTGAACGCGTATTTCAGCATCACCTCGGCCGCGTCGATCTCGTCGGCGCGGTTGAGGTTCGGAAACTCCTTGACCAGGAAGTCGACGGCCTTCTCGCGGTTGGCAGCGGCCCATTCCCAGCCCCGCCCGGTGGCGCGCACGAACCGCGCCAGCACGTCGCCGCGGCGCGCGATGGTGTCGGTGGTCGCATAGTACGGCAGCGCGTAGAGCTTCACGCCCGCGTCCCACAGCCGCAGCTCGACACGATCGGCGCCCAGCGGCTTGATCGCCGAGGTGTTGGTGAGCCAGCCCGTCACGGCGTCCGCCTGCCCCGTCAGCACCGGCGACATGTCGGCGCCCATCGTGATGATCTGGACGTCCTTCTCGGCGATCTTGTTCTTCGCCAGCAGCGCCTTGAGCAGGATGACGGCGGTCGCCTGCGTGGCGATCTTCTTGCCGACGAAATCTTTCGGCTCGCGGATCGGATTGCGCTTCATCGAGAAGTAGGTGAACGGATGCTGCTGGGCACCGACCGCGAAGCAGCGGATCGGCAGGTCCTGCGACACCGCAAGCATCAGCGACGGGCTCGACGAGACCTGGCCGGCCTCGAAGCGGCCCGAGGCGACGATCGCGACGCCGTCGATGCTGGGACCGCCGGCCTGGAAGCGCAGCTCGACGCCTTCCTGCTCGTAGAAGCCCATGTGCTTCGCCGCCACCTCGCCGAGCTGGTTGCCCGACAGCAGCCAACCGAGCTGCAGATTGACGACCGGCCTGCCTTGCGCGCCTGCGCCGACGCTGACCAGCGCGCCGGTGGCCGCGGCGCCCGCCAGTACCGCACGGCGCGACACCGCGCCCGTCTCGATCATCCCCATCGCACCCTCCGTCCGAATGGAGCCCGCGCGATCCGGCCCGATGCCGGACGACAGGCGATTCGTAGGCCGAGTCTGGTCCTGCGACAGCGTTGCGCGGAAGCGCAATTTTCCGTCAGGGCGTTGCCGAAACGAGATCACCCCGACAGGGCCTTGAATTCGTCCGCCAGCAGATCCGCGGCGCGCAGCGCGGCGAAGCCCCGCGTCCGGCCGGTCGCCGCGAGCAGGCCCAGCTTGAGGCGGTTGATCGGGCGCGTCGCCAGCGGCCTCCAGGCGATCTCCCCGGCCGCGATCTCGGACATGAAGCCGATACGCGTGAAGAAGGAGATGCCGGCTCCGGCGCGGATGGCGTGCTTGAGCAGCGCGATCGAATTCGACGACAGGCGCGGCCGCGCGGCCGCGCGGAACGCGGCGAAACCCGGATCGACGTCCATGGTCCGCGGCAGCGGCCCGGTCGGCAGTACGACCGGATGCCCGCGCAGGTCGTCCAGTCTGATG
>JBIKXN010000156.1:0-7692 GCA_044355765.1 Alphaproteobacteria bacterium | reverse complement strand
AGGCCGCGGAGCTGGTCCGCCGCCTTGCCGCCGCGGAGGCGCGCAGCCGCGAAGCCGACGCGCGGCTCGCCGACGCGTTCAAGACCGTGGAGGCCGATCGCGAGAAGATCGAGGTCCAGCTGCGCGAACTCGACGCGCTCCGATCGAATATCCGCGCGCTGACGCTGCTGCGCGACCAGCTCGAGCGCGATCTGAGCGCTCGCGACGCCGCTCTGCGCGGGAGCGAGACCGCGCTCGCGAGCGAGCGGCGCCTGTCCGCCGACGCGCAGTTCCGGGTGGACCGGCTCACGGTCGAGATCGAGACGCTGCGCCAGCAATTGGCGCGGATCGGCAACGCGCTCGACCTGTCCGAGGCGAAGTCGCGCGAACAGGAAGTGCAGATCGCCGATCTCGGGCGTCGCCTCAACCTCGCGCTCGCCAGCAAGATCGAGGAGCTGGCGCGCTACCGGTCCGAATTCTTCGGCCGGCTGCGCGAGGTGCTCGGAGATCGCGGCGACGTCCGGGTCGTCGGAGACCGGTTCATCTTCGAGACCGAGATCCTGTTCCGGACCGGATCGGCCGAACTCGAACCCGAAGGCCGACGCCAGATCGACCGGGTCGCCGGCGAACTCGCCAAGCTGGCGCGGCAGATCCCGCCCGAGATCAACTGGATCCTCCAGGTCGACGGCCATACCGACCGGCGGCCCTTTGCGCGCGGCTTCGTGTCGAACTGGGAATTGTCCCATGCCCGCGCCATGTCGGTGGTACGCGCCATGATGGCTGGCGGCGTGCCTCCGGAACGGCTGGTGGCCGCGGGCTATGCCGAATTCCAGCCGGTCGATCCGCGCGACGACGAAGCCGGCTACCGGCGCAACCGGCGGATCGAACTGAAACTCACCGCGCGCTGAGGAACTGAAGCGCCGCCAGCCGCGCGTAGAGGCCGCCAGCCGCGATCAGCGCGTCGTGCCGTCCCTGCTCGACCAGCCGGCCACGATCGAGCACCAGGATGCGGTCCGCCCGCTGCACGGTGGCCAGCCGATGCGCGACCACGAGTGTCGTTCGCCCATGCGACAGCTTCTCGAGCGCCAGCTGCACGGCGCGTTCGCTCTCGGCGTCGAGCGCCGACGTCGCCTCGTCGAGCAGCAGCAGGGCCGGATCGCGCAGGATCGCCCGCGCGATGGCGATGCGCTGCTTCTGGCCGACCGACAGGCGCTGGCCCTTCTCGCCGAGATGGGTGGCGAAGCCCTGCGGCAGCGCGGCGATGAATGCGCTGGCCTGTGCGGCCTCGGCGGCGGCGCGGATTTCCGCCTCGCTCGCGCCGGGCCGGCCGAACGCGATGTTGGCGGTGACGTCGGCGGCGAAGATCGCCGGTTCCTGCGGGACCAGCGCGATGCGCGCGCGCAGCGCGGCCGGATCGCAGGTCGCGATATCGACGCCGTCGAACAGGATGCGCCCCCCATCCGGATCGCGGAACCGCATCGCCAGGTTCAGCACCGTCGACTTGCCGGCCCCGGATGGCCCGACCAGCGCGACCGTCTCGCCCGGCGCCAGCGCGAAGTCCACGCCGTCGAGCGCGGCGCTGTCCGGTCGCGACGGATAGGCGAAGCGCACATCCTGGAAGGCGACGGCGCCGCGAGCGGGAACCGGCAGCGGCGCCGGCGGATCCGCGACGACGAGGTCCGGCGCGGCGTCGAGCAGTTCGAACAGCCTTTCGGCCGCTCCGGCCGCGCGCTGCAGGTCGCCGATGAACTCGCTGATCGATCCTACCGATCCGGCGACCACGACGGCGTAGAAGACGAAGGCGGACAGCTGTCCCGCCGAGATCCGGCCGGCAACCATGTCGTGGCCGCCGATCCAGAGCACGGCGCCGATCGCGCCGAACACCAGCAGGATGACGACACCCGCGAGGGCCGCCCGGGCGCGGTTGCGCGCCTGGGACGCCGCCACCGAGGCCTCGACACGCTCGGCGAAGCCTGCCCGCCGGTCGCCCTCGCGACCGAAGGCCTGGACGGTCGCGATCGCATTGAACGTCTCCTCGACGTCGGCGCCGGTGTCGGCAAGCCGGTCCTGGCTCGCCCGCGACAACGCGCGGACCCGCCGACCGAAGACGATTATCGGGGCGACCACGCAGGGCAGGACCGCCAAGGTCACCAGCGTCAGGCGCGGCGACGCGACCGCCATCATCGCCGTCCCGCCGGCGACCAGAAGCGCGTTGCGCAACGCCATCGACACCGACGAACCGACGACTGTCTGGACGATGGTCGTGTCGGCGACGAGCCGCGAGATGATGTCACCGACGCGGCTGGTCTCGAAGAAGCCCGGGGATAGGCCAAGCACGTGGTCAAAGACGCGGCGGCGCAAATCGGCGGCGACGCGCTCGCCGATCCAGGCCACCAGATAGGCCCGCGCCGCCGTCGCGGCCGCGAGCACCACGACGATCGCCAGCATGGCCAGCAGCGCCTGATCGAGAGGCGCCCCCGTGCCGGTGGAGAAGCCATGGTCCACCAGCCAGCGCAGCCCCGCCCCGAAGGCCAGCACGGCGCTGGCGGCGGCGACCAGCGCCAGCGCGGCGCCGGCCGCCTGGACGCGATACGGCGCGACGCAGGCCAACAACCGCCGCAGGACCCGGGGATCGACCCGGCGCGCGCCCGTCATCGGCCGGTCAGGCAAGCTGGACATCGATGCCCGTGGCGGCGGCGATGTCCGCGGCGAGGCGCGCCTCGAGCAGGTCGGGACCGCGCGTGGACACCCACGCATCCGCGCTGCGGGCGAAATGGACCGCGCCGGAAACCGGGCTGGACAGCCAGATCTCGCGGCTGGGGGCATGCTTGTTCAGCACGAACTGGCGCCCGTCGGCGCAGTCGATCGTTACGATGCCGCCCCGGAACTCGACATCGGCCGCGTCCGAGAGGGCATCTTCCAGCCGCTCGGCGATGCGGGCCAGCGTTTCGCCGGCCAGGGTCTCGAAGGCGCGTTCGTCCATCTCGTTTCGTCCGTGTCGGGCTTGCGATCCGCCTTGCGTCTACCACGTGCCCCGCCTCCGTTGCGACAGCGGCTTGATTCGGGCGGGCGCGTTGGCTATACGCACGCCTCCCGCCCGGGTCCGGGCGCGCCGTGCCGGAGTATGCGCGATGAAGCCGAACATCCACCCCGACTATCATGACATCACCGTGGTGATGACCGACGGGACGCAGTTCACGACCCGTTCGACCTACGGCAAGCCGGGCGACGTCCTGCGGCTCGACATCGATCCGAAGACGCACCCCGCCTGGACCGGCCAGCACCGCGAGATCAAGTCCGGCGGCCAGGTGTCGAAGTTCAACAAGCGCTTCGCCAATCTGGGCATGAAGAAGGGCTGACCGCGACGCCGCTGCCCGCGCCGCCGCGCGGACATCGAACGGGCGCCTCCGGGCGCCCGTTTCGTTTTTGGGCCGCGCTGCGGCAGCCTGCCGCGCCTTGAATCCTCGCGAAGCGTGCCCATCTGTATGGCGTGACGGGGCGGTCGCCATTCCGGGACCGCCGCCGCCACGAACGCGACGGGCGACGTCGCCATGGCCCTTGAAGGGCATGCGACGCGCTCCGGACCTCGCTTCCCGAAGGAGGATCTCATGAACGGCTTCGACTTTTCCCCCCTGTTCCGCAACGCCATCGGCTTCGACCGGGTCAGCCGCCTGATCGATTCGGCGCTGTCCTCGGCCGACCAGGGCGCGGGCTACCCGCCCTACAACATCGAGAAGGTAGGCGACGACAGCTATCGGCTGACAATGGCGGTCGCCGGCTTCGGCCCCGAGGACATCTCGATCACGCAGCACGAGAACGCTCTGATCGTGTCGGGGCGCGTCAAGCAGACCGATGGCGAGCGCCAGTTCCTGTATCGCGGCATCGCCGGCCGCGCGTTCGAGCGGCGCTTCCAACTGGCCGACTTCATCAAGGTCGGCGGCGCCGAACTGGCGAACGGGCTTCTGCATGTCGACCTTGTGCGCGAAGTGCCGGAGGCCATGAAGCCGCGCCAGATCAAGGTCGCCGCGGCCCGCCCGCAGACGATCGAGACGCATCAGGCCGCCTGAGCGCGACGCCACCGCACGCCGCCGCCGGGACCCCAGGGTCCCGGCGGTTCGCGTCTGCGGACTTGACGGCGGCCACGGCGCTGCGCCTTCTTGTGTTCATGCCGCCGACGCCATTCGACATCGCCGCCAGCGCCGACTGGATCGCCGCACGCCGCCTCGCCGGCCTGCCCCTCGCCGACATGCCCGCGGCGCTCAAGCCGGTCGGCGAAGACGCGGGCTACGCGGTCCAGGCCGCCCTGCGCGACCGCCTCGTCCCGCATCTGGGGGCGAGCATCGGCTGGAAGGTCGGTGCCACGACCCAGGCGATGCAGGCCCTGCTCAACGTTCCCGCCCCCTGCGCCGGCGAGATGCATGCCGGAGGCCTGCGCCGTCTGGGCGCAGCCTATTCCCATGCCGGGTTCAGGCGCGTCGGCGTCGAATGCGAGATCGCGATGGAAATCGCGCGGCCGCTCGGCGACGCCGGCCTCGTCGATGCCCAGATGGCCGCCGCCGCGGTCGGCAGGATCTTTCCCGCCGCCGAGATCGTCGACGACCGCTATGGCGATTTCCGCAATTTCGGCGTGCCGGCGTTGATCGCGGATTTCTTCTTCCACCACGGCGTCGTCCTCGGCGAACCGGTCGCGGACTGGCACTCGATCGACCTGGCGGCAGCGATCGGGACGACACGCGCCAATGGCGAGGTCAAGGTCACGGGCCGCGGCGCGGACGTGCTCGGACATCCCATGCGCTCGCTGGCCTGGCTCGCCAACCGGCTGCGCGCCCTGGGCCGCGCCCTGGAGCCCGGACAGATCGTCATGACCGGCAGCCTGCCCTTGCCCTATTGGGCCTCCGCCGGAGACCGGGTCGAGATCGAGATCGCCGGGCTGGGCGCGGTGCGCGTCGATTTCGACTAGACGCGTCGCGCTCCGGTGGCTCGCGTCGCGCGCCACCCCGCTCGCCCTGGCGCTTCCCCCCCTATGTGCGAAGCGCGTGGAGGAGGAGCAGGCTTGCGCCGCGTGACCATGGGGCAGCGCCTTGCGATGACCCCATCCGGACCGGTGCCACGCGCGCGGTCTGCTGCCAGCGCTGCATGAGCCTGATCGCGCAACTCTCGCTCATCGACAGGCGGGCCGCCGCAAAGCGACGCTGACCTGACCCCTTCAGCAGCCGCTACGATCCGACACCGCGGGTCCTTCGACCAGGATGCGGCCATCCATGCTGGCCTCTCCGACCAAGTCGCCTGCTCCTTCACATGTGGTGCCGTCGCCGGAGCCCTCTGCGATCCCGTGACGACTGCGCCGATCAACCGCCGGGCGACGCGGCCGCCACGCGCAGCCTTTCGAGCGACGCGCGGATGCGCGGCGGGATCGCCGCCGGACGACCGGAGGCGCGCTCGACGAAGACATGGACGAAATGGCCGTCCGCCCGGGCGCTTTCCTCGCTCTCGCCGAACAGCGCGAGTTCGTAGCGCACCGACGATGTGCCGAGATGGCCGACGCGCATCGCGGCCACCACCGGCTCGGGATAGGCGAAGGGACGATGGAACCGGCAACTTGTCTCGACCGCGAAGCCGACGACCTCGCCGCGCTGGATATCGAGTCCGCCCTCGTCGATCAGCCAGCGGTTCACCAGCGTGTCGAAATAGCTGTAATAGACGACGTTGTTGACATGGCCATAGGCGTCGTTGTCCATCCAGCGCGTCTGCAGCACCAGACGGTGCGGAAACTCCCCCAGCGATGCCGGCGGCTTGCGGGCATTCACAGCGCACCCGCCATGACGTCGAGCGTGCGGTCGGGCTGTTCGATCATCATCATGTGCCCGGCATCGGGGATCTCGGCATAGGCGCTGCCGGCGATCGCGGCGGCGAGCGCCCGCCCGCCTTTCGGCGACGTCATGCGATCCTGCGCGCCGGCGATCACCAGCGCCGGGCAGGCGATGCGCGCCGCCGCGGCGACGCCGCCGCCATAGGCGGCACAGGCCGCCAGGTCGACGCCGAGCGCGGCGGCGGCACCGGGCTGGCGCAGCAGACGCTCGCCGCCGCCGAGCATCCACAGCCCCGGCACCTGCGAGCCGCCGAGCTGGGCGCGGCGCCCGAACCCCCAGGACAGGATGAATTCCACCGCCGCCGGCTCGCCGGCCTTTGCCGCGCGCAGCAGATCGGGGTGGACAGGCATCGTCAGCGCCGCGCCCAGCAGCACCAGACGGCGCACCCGTTCCGGCCGGGCGGCCGCGGCGGCCAGCGCCACCAGGGCGCCCATCGAGTGGCCCGCGAGCGCCGCGCCGTCGCTGCCGATCGCATCGAGCACGCGATGCACCCAGTCGGCCATCGCTTCGATGTCGGCCAGCGGCGCGCCGGCCGAACGGCCATGCCCCGGCAGATCGAGCGCCAGCACGTTGCGGCCGCGATGCGCCAGATGCCGGCTCTGCAGCGTCCAGACGCTATGGTCCATGCCGGCGCCATGGAGCAGCACGACATCCGGCCGACCGGGCACGCGCGCCCGTCCGCCGGTGGCGGCGAAGACGCGCATGCCGTCGACGATCGACTCCACGGGGTCACCCGCGCTGCGAGGCGCGCAGCGCCTGGGTCAGGTCGGCGATCAGGTCCTCGGCGTCCTCGAGCCCGACCGACACGCGGATCATCTCCTCGCCGATCCCCGCCGCCTGCAGCGAGGCCGCGTCCATCTGCTGGTGGGTGGTGCTGGCCGGATGGATCACCAGCGACTTCGCGTCGCCGACATTCGCCAGGTGCGAAAAAATCCGCAGCGCCTCGATGAACCGGCGCCCCGCCTCGCGACCGCCCACGATGCCGAACGCCACCATCGAGCCGCCGCCCTGCGGCAGCAACCGGCGCGCGAGCGCGTGGTCGGGATGGGTCGGCAGATCGGGATGCGAGACCCACGCGACTTCGGGTGCGGCCGACAGGAAGGCGATCAGGCGCCGCGCGTTGGCGACGTGCTGGCGCATGCGCAGCGGCAGGGTCTCGACGCCCTGCAGGATGTGGAAGGCGTTGGTCGGGCTCATCGCCGCGCCGAAATCGCGCAGACCCTCGGCGCGCGCGCGCATGACGAAGGCGGCGGGCCCGAATTCCTCGGCGAAGTCCAGCCCGTGATAGCCGGCATAGGGCTCGGTCAGCGTCGGATATCCGGCGCCGCGCTCCCAGTCGAACCGCCCGGCATCGACCAGCGCGCCGCCAATCGCGACGCCGTGGCCGCCGAGCCACTTCGTCGCCGAGTGCATGACGATGTCGGCACCGTGCTCGAAGGGACGGAACAGCGCTGGCGTGGCGAAGGTGTTGTCGACCATCAGCGGCAGTCCCGCCCCATGGGCGATGTCCGCGATCGCCTGCACGTCGAGGACCTCGAGGCCGGGATTGCCGAGCGTCTCGGCGAAGACCAGCCGCGTCTCCGGCCGGATCGCGGCGCGGAAGGCGCCATGGTCGCGCGGCGGCACGAAGCTGGTGGTGATGCCGAAACGCGGCAGCGTGTGCGTGAACAGGTTGTGGGAGCCGCCATAGATCGCCGAGGACGACACGATATGACCACCCTGCCCCATCAGCGTCGCGATCGCCAGGTGCAGCGCGGCCTGGCCGCTGGCGGTACAGATCGCGCCGACGCCGCCCTCGAGAGCCGCCAGCCGCTCCTCGAGCACAGCCACGGTCGGATTAGAG
>JBIKXN010000066.1:0-11541 GCA_044355765.1 Alphaproteobacteria bacterium | reverse complement strand
TGTATATGTGGCCGGCGCGCTCGAGATTGAACAATGCGGCGGCATGGTCCACGCCGCGGAACACGAAGGAGGTCGTCTGGTAGATCGGCACGGCGCGCGCGCCGAACACCGGATCGGGATGCTGCCCCGCATGGAGAGCCAGCGTGTCGAAGCCATGGTGTTTCGGGTCGGCCATCGCTTCCTCCTGGTCGCCGCCGCGCGCCGCTACTGCGCCGTCCAGGCGCCGTCGACGGGAAGCGCCGCGCCGCGGATCTGGTCGGCGGCCGACGAGCAGAGATAGACGACGAGCTGGCCCAGCGCGGCCGGCGCGACCGGATCGCCGGACGGCATCTTCTCCGAGACCAGACGGGTCATCGCCTCGTCGCGCGCCACGCCTTCGCGTTCGGCGCGCGCCTCGATCTGCTTCTCGACCAGGGGGGTCAGCACCCATCCGGGACAGATCGCGTTGCAGGTGATCGCGCTGCGCGCGGTCTCGAGCGCGACCGTCCTGGTCAGACCGATCAAGCCGTGCTTGGCCGCGACATAGGCGGACTTGTCGACCGAGGCGACGAGCCCGTGCACCGAGGCGATGTTGACGATGCGGCCCCAGCCACGCGCGCGCATGCCGGGAAGCGCGGCGCGGATGGAATAGAAACAGGCCGACAGATTGACCGCGATCACCTGCTCCCATTTCTCCGCCGGAAAACGCTCGACCGGCGCGGTGTGCTGGATGCCGGCGTTGTTGACCAGTATGTCCAGCCGGCCAAGGCGGCTTTCGGCCGCCGACACCAGGGCCGCGATCTCGTCCGGCTTGGCCATGTCGGCCGCGACATGGACGGCCCGCACGCCATGGCGCGTCTCCAGGTCGGAGCGGATCGCCTCGATCCCCGCGGGTTCCCCGAACCCGTTGAGCACCAGATCGGCTCCCTGGCCGGCGAGCGCCTGCGCGATCGCGAGGCCGATCCCGCTCGTCGAACCCGTCACCAGGGCGACCTTGCCGCGCAGCATCCGTGTCTCCATCGTTCCGGCGCGCCCGCGATCACGCGGAGGGCTTGCGGAAGAACAGATCCGCCGCCGCCTTCTGCGCCTGCTTGCCGTCGATCGCCTGCCGGGCCCGGGCGGCCTCGGCCTCCAGCGCCAGGATATACGCCTCGAGATCGGCGACCGACCAGCCCGAGAGGTCGCGCGGCGCGCGCGGCTTGGTCCTGGGCTCCAGATCCTCGAAATCCATCGCGCGACATCCTTCCGGCGGCAGGCGCAGCTTTGCTAAAGCTGGCGCGCGCCCGATGCAACCGCTCCGTCCGGCAGGCCACAGACAATGACCATTCCCCGCTCCATGCTCGCCGTCGAGATCCGCGCTCCGGGGGGACCGGAAATGCTGGTGCCCTGCGAGCGTCCCGTGCCGCGGCCGGGTCCCGGCGAGGTGCTGGTGCGGGTGGCCGCCGCCGGGGTCAACCGCCCGGACGTGCTGCAGCGCATGGGCGGCTATGCCCCGCCGCCGGGAGCTTCGGACATTCCGGGGCTGGAGGTCGCCGGAGAGGTCGTCGACGCGGCGCCGGACGTCGTCTGGCCGCGCCCAGGCACGCTGGTCATGGCCCTGGTCGCCGGCGGCGGCTACGCCACCTATTGCGTGGCCCCGGCGGTGCAGTGCCTGCCTGTCCCGCGCCGGCTCGACCTCACCGCCGCGGCCGGCATTCCCGAGACGTTCTTCACCGTGTGGACGAATGTCTTCGACTGCGCGGCCTTGCGGCCCGGCGAGCATTTCCTGGTCCATGGCGGCGCCTCGGGCATCGGCACGACGGCCATCCAGCTGGCAAAGCGCCATGGCGCCCGCGTCTTCGCTACCGCCGGCACCCCGGCGAAATGCGCCGCCTGCCGGACGCTGGGCGCCGAAACGGCGGTGGATTACCGCGCCCAGGACTTCGTCGCCGAGATCCGTGCTGCGACCGGCGGCGCCGGGATCGATGTCGTGCTCGACATGGTCGGCGGCGACTACACGCCGCGCAACATCCAGTTGCTGCGCGAGCGTGGACGCCTGGTCCAGATCGCGTTCCTGCGCGGCGGCAAGGCCGAGCTCGACCTGAACGCGGTGATGCGCCGGCGCCTCGTGGTGACCGGCTCGACCCTTCGTCCGCGCAGCGTCGCCGAGAAGGGCGCCATCGCAGACAGCCTCCGGAGGGTCGTCCTGCCCTGGCTGGACGAGGGCAGCGTTCGACCGGTCCTCGACCGGACCTTCCCGCTGGATCAGGCGGCGGCGGCCCACGCGGCCTTGGAGGCGGACCTCCATGTCGGCAAGATCGTGCTTGAAGCTCCCGGGCCAAGTATCTGAAAAATAGATCGTTCTGAATTCTTTGACCGCTTGCGCGGCGACGCTATATAAGCGAGGCGACGCAGTCATCTGTCCCGGTGGCATGCGGCGCGACTTGCCGGATCGTGGTCCCCACTATCCGCCGCGCCTGGAGGAAGAGGTTCCATGACTATCCCGCTGATGCCCAAGGCGACCGCCGTGTGGCTGGTCGAGAACACCGGGCTGACCTTCGACCAGATTGCCGAGTTCTGCGGCATGCATCCGCTGGAAGTCCAGGGCATCGCCGATGGCGACGTCGCGATCGGCATCGTCGGGATCGATCCCGTGGCCGCCAGCCAGCTGACCCGCGAGGAAATCGCCCGGTGCGAGGCGGATCCCAAGGCGCGGCTCGCCCTCATCCGCAAGGACATGCCCGAGATCGTCCAGCGACCGAAGGGCGCCCGCTACACGCCGATCGCCAAGCGCCAGGACAAGCCCAGCGCCATCGCCTGGCTGCTGCGCCACCACCCGGAGCTCAACGACGCCCAGGTCGGCCGCCTGCTCGGCACGACCAAGTCGACGATCCAGAAGATCCGCGACCGCTCGCACTGGGACATGCAGAACATCAAGCCGACCAGCCCGGTGATGCTCGGCCTGTGCACCCAGGACGCGCTCGACGACGCGCTCGCGAAGGCCGGCCGCGTCGGCCGGCGCCAGGCTGGCGCACCCGGCCGGCCAGCCGAAGCGCCCGAGCAGATCGCACCGGCGACCGACGAGATCTGAACCAGGTCGCCGCGCGGCCAGGGCCGCTCAGCCGGGCCCGGTGCGGCTGTCGGTAGCCGCCAGGCCGAGCGTCTTCAGCGCGACGGCTATTTCGTCGAGGATCGCAGGATCGTCGATCGTTGCGGGGATCTTCCAGCCCTCGCAATCCGCGATCTTCTGCATCGTGCCTCGCAGGATCTTGCCCGAACGGGTCTTGGGCAGGCGCTTCACGACCAGCGCCTGCTTGAAGAACGCGACCGGCCCGATGGTCTCGCGGACCATGCGCACGACGTCGGCGACGACATCGGCATCGGAAGACGTCACGCCGGCCTTCAGGACCATGAAGCCGAGCGGCACCTGCCCCTTGAGTTGATCGGCGACCCCGATCACCGCGCATTCCGCCACCGCAGGATGGCTGGACAACACTTCTTCCATCTGCCCCGTCGACAGGCGGTGCCCCGCGACGTTGATGACGTCGTCGACGCGGGTCATGATGTGGACATAGCCGTCTGCGTCGACCATCCCCGCGTCGCCGGTCTTGTACCAACCCGGGAATTCCTCGAGATAGGCCTTGAAGAACCTGTCCTCGGCGTTCCACAGCGTCGGGAACGTGCCCGGGGGCAGCGGCAGCCGGCAGCAGATCGCGCCGATCCCGCCCGCCGGCACGGGGTGGCC
Organism: Alphaproteobacteria bacterium; assembly: GCA_044355765.1. Lineage (GTDB taxonomy): Bacteria > Pseudomonadota > Alphaproteobacteria > CACIAM-22H2 > CACIAM-22H2 > CAIOSQ01. The sequence goes on along the minus strand of JBIKXN010000066.1, from coordinate 7,838 downwards.
GTCGGCGCCGAGCGCCTGGACGTCCCAACCGGGCATCGGCTTGGTGGCGGAGCCGGGCTTGACCGGGAAGGCCTCGACGCCGATCGGATTTCCGGCGATCGCATGGCCGGTCTCGGTCTGCCACCAATGGTCGACGACCGGTACCCGGAGGATCCGCTCGGCCCAGCGCAGCGTGTCCGGGTCGCAGCGCTCTCCGGCGAGGAACAGCGCCTTGAAGCATGAAAGATCGTAGCGCGAGACGAGCGCCCCCTCCGGATCCTCGCGCTTGATCGCCCGGAACGCCGTGGGCGCCGTGAACAGCGCCTTGACCTTGTGCTGCGCGATCACCCGCCAGAAGGCGCCCGCGTCCGGCGTGCCGACCGGCTTGCCCTCGTAGAGCAACGTCGTGCATCCCTGCAGCAAAGGCCCGTAGACGATGTAGCTGTGGCCGACCACCCAGCCGACATCGCTCGCCGCCCAGAACACCTCGCCCGGGCGCATGTCGTACAGCACCGACATGCTCGATTTGAGAGCCACAGCATGGCCGCCATTGTCGCGCACGACGCCCTTGGGCTGGCCGGTCGTCCCGGAGGTGTAGAGGATGTAGAGCGGGTCGGTTGCGGCGACCGTCACGCATGGCACCGCGGACGCGCCAGCCATGGCCTCGTCCCACGCGACGTCCCGGCCCGCCACCAGCTCGCAGCGATGCTCGGGACGCTGCAGCACGAAGCAGGCCGACGGCTTGTGCGTCGCCATGTCGATCGCCGCGTCGAGCAGCGGCTTGTAGGCGACGACGCGGTTCGTCTCGATGCCGCAGGACGCGGACACCACGGCCTTGGGGCGGCAGTCGTCGATCCGGACCGCCAGCTCATGCGCCGCGAAGCCGCCGAAGACGACGGAATGGACCGCGCCGAGCCGCGCGCAGGCGAGCATCGCGACCGCCGCCTCGGGCACCATCGGCATATAGACGATGACGCGGTCGCCGCGCCCGACGCCGCGCGCCGCCAGGGCGCCGGCGAAACGCGCGACCTCGTCGCGCAGCTCGCGATAGGTGATGCGCCGGATCGTGCCGCCGGTGACCGGGCTGTCGTAGATCAGCGCCAGCCGCTCGCCATGCCCGGCCTCGACATGACGGTCGACGGCGTTGAAGCAGGTGTTGATCTCGCCGCCGGCGAACCAGCGGTAGAAGGGCGCGCGCGACTCGTCGCAGACCTTGTCCCAGCGACGGTTCCACACGATGTCGGCAGCGCGTTCGGCCCAGAAACCGTCCCGATCGGCCAGCGACCGCGCGTGCAGCGCGGCGTAGTTCCCACCCGTCATGTCAGCCCCCTCCGCTCCTGCCGGCATTGTCGCGCGCCGAGCCCGTGATGGAAAGCCCGGGCCATGGCATTATCGCGATCCACAGGAGAGACACGACCATGGCGATCGCACGCAAGGCGGCAAAGCGCCGCAAGCTCCCCAGCTCCGCACGGCCGGGTTCCGGCGACCCTCTGCCGCGCGACGCCGCCAACCACGCCGCCCTGAGCCCGCTCGGCTTCATCGCCCGCGCCGCATCGGTGGCGCCGCGCCACGTCGCCGTCGTCCACGGCCCTATCCGCCGCAGCTGGGCCGAGACCTATCGCCGCTGCCGGCAGCTGGCCTCGGCGCTGCGCCGGCACGGTGTGGCCCGTGGCGACACGGTCGCGCTGATGGCGCCCAACATCCCCGCCGCCTACGAATGCGCCTTCGGCGTGCCCATGGCGGGCGCCGTCCTCAATGCGATGAACATCCGCCTCGACGCCGCGACGATCGCCTTCATGATCGACCATGGCGAGGCCAAGGTGCTGCTGACCGACACCGAATTCGCGCCGACGATCGCCGCGGCCCTCGAGCTGGCCCGCCGCAAGCCTTTGGTCGTGGACATCGCCGATCCGCTCGGCCCCGCCGATGGCCGGCGTCTGGGCGCGATGGAGTACGAGGACCTCCTCGCCTCGGGCGATGCCGACGCCGCCTGGTCGCCGCCCGCCGACGAATGGGACGCGATCGCGCTGAACTATACGTCGGGCACCACGGGCGATCCCAAGGGCGTCGTCTATCACCATCGCGGCGCCTATCTGAACGCGGTCGGCAACGTCATGGTCTGGAACCTGCCGTCGCGCCCGGTCTATCTCTGGACGCTGCCGATGTTCCATTGCAACGGCTGGTGCTTCCCCTGGACGATCGCCGCGATGCTGGGAACCAATGTCTGTCTGCGGCGCGTCGATGCCGGCGCCATCTTCGGGGCCATCGCCGCCGAAGGCGTCACGCATTTCTGCGCCGCCCCGATCATCCTCAACATGCTCGCCAACGCATCGTCCAAGGGGCGGCCGCGCGCCCGGCGCAGGGTACAGATCATGACCGCCGCATCGGCACCGCCCGCCGCCGTGATCGAGAAGATGGAGGCGATGGGCTTCCACATCACCCATGTCTACGGCCTGACCGAAGTCTACGGCCCGGCGGTGGTCTGCGACTGGAACCCCGCATGGGACGCCGAGCCCGCCGAGGAGCGCGCACGGCTCAAGGCGCGCCAGGGCGTGCGCTACCCCGTTCTCGACGGCCTGATGGTGGGCGATCCGAAGACCCTGGCGCCGGTCCCCTGGGACGGGGTGACGCTCGGGGAAGTTTTCATGCGCGGCAACATCGTCATGAAGGGATATCTGAAGAATCCCAAGGCGACGCGCGCCGCCTTCGCAGGGGGATGGTTCCATACCGGGGATCTCGCGGTCACCCATCCCGACGGCTACATCGAACTCAAGGACCGCTCGAAGGACATCATCATCTCGGGCGGCGAGAACATCTCGACGATCGAGGTCGAAAACGCGCTGTATCGCCACCCCGCGGTGCTCGAGGCAGCGGTCGTCGCGCGCCCGGACCCGGTCTGGGGCGAGACGCCATGCGCCTTCGTCGCGCTCAAGGACGGCGCGCGCGCGACCGCCGACGACATCATCGCCTTCTGCCGGTCGCGGCTGGCGCATTTCAAATGCCCGCGCATGGTGGTGTTCGGACCGCTGCCGAAGACCTCTACCGGCAAGATCCAGAAATACGTCCTGCGCGAAAGGGTCCGCCGGCCGTAGTTTCTCGATCAGCGCGCCTCGCGCGCCAGACCGGCGGCGATCCGGCCAAGGATCATCCGCGCCTGGACGATCACCATCTCGCGCCAGCTGCGGTCGTCGGGAGCGAAGGCATCGAGTAGCCCGCGCTTCACGCGCTGCACCTCCGCGTCGTGCCAGTCGTTGCGCCCCTGACGATGCAGCATGTGCTCGCGGCGCAGCGACTCGATCACCTCGGGGGTGGGCAAAGTCCCGTATTCGAAGCTGACATAGGCCGCGTTGGAGCCGCAGCTGCGCTCCCACAGGTCGGAGCTCAGACCCTGCTGCGGCGGGGTCGCCGACTTGCCTGTGCGCTGCAGCGTCATCGACGGCCCGATCCAGCGCTGCAGCCGCGCGCAACCGGGATGGGCAATGTCGCCGGAATAGATCGGCTCGCAATAGCCGAAGGGGCCGGCTCCGGTATGGAAGTCGACGCAGGCGACGTAGTCGCGTTCCGCGAGACCATGCTCGGACAGGATCGCCTCCATCGTCCGCCGCGACCAGCTCGGTCCCGTGCCGCCATAGAACATGCCATCGGGATGCGTGTACTGCCCCCCCGACGTGGCGATGCGCAGCGCGGCGGCGCCGTGGCGCGCGCCATAGTCCTGGATGCGGGCTTCGGCCGCGGCGAGCGTCCCGGGATCGGATGCCGCGGGGACGAAGGCTTCGTGAAGCTCCTCGTAGCCGGGATTGCGCGGCAGAGGGCGTCCGAAATCGATATAGTTGCGGTTGATGTCGATGTTGTCCTCGTTGCCGCGGCGCAGCCATGCGGTGCCGTAGGGATTGACGGCGTGACAGAGCAGCAGCGCGACGTCCGCAAACGCGTCGGCGCGCCAGCCGAGCATCAGGTCGATCTGCACGCCCGACCCGCAGAACAGCTCGGGACCGTGGGTCCCCGACGTGACGACCAGCACGCGGCGCGCGTCGCGCGGCCCGATCCAGACGGCGTCGTTGGCGAGCGCCGCCCCGTCGGGGCCGGCCATCGGATGCGCGTGCGTGCGGACCTCGAACCCGGCGATCTCGGCGGTCAGCAGGAACTTGCGGCGCGCCGCCGCGTAGCTCCGCGCGAAACGCGAACACACTCCATCCATCGCCCGACCCTCCCCGTCACAAGCCGCGGGGAAGCTACAGCGGCCGCCGCCGCGATTGAAGCGCTCCGGAAACGCGAACGGCGGCGCGTATCCTCCGCGCCGCCGTCGCTTCGTTCCCGCGAGGGGATCAGTGACGGACCGACATCCGCTCGATCTCGTCCTTTATCCGGAGTTTCTCCCGCTTCAGGGCGGTGACCTGGACGTCGTCGGGCTTGGGCCGGTGGGCCTCCCGGTCGATCTCGACCTGGAGCCTGTCGTGTTTTGCGCGAAGCGCCTCGATCCGTTCGACAACTGCCATCCGTGTCCTCCATGGGTCCAAGGTGACAGGCGAAGCTTACGCCCGCGCCGCCCGCCGGGGCCAGAGATCGGCCACGCCCCGCGCGGATGTCGCCAAAGTCTTGTCAGTGCGCGCGAATCCAGGCGGCGACGGCGGCCGCGAGCGGTCCCGGCTGCGCATCTGCGCCAAGATGACGCAGATACCCGTCGAGATTGGCGAGCGCGGCGTCCAGCCGACGCGCCGCCGCATCGCTCGCGCCACGCTCCGCCAGAGCCGCGGCTAGCGCTGCCTGGACGCAACGTTCCGCCTCGATCTCCAGCTCCTTGATCCCGGCCCTCAGCCTCGCGAGATGCGGCGTCTCGCGGCCCTGCGCATATGGCTTCAGCCAGCGCCGGGCCGTGCGCAAGGCGCCGACCACGTTGTCGCGCAGCGGCGCCGCGCTCCGGTCGAGCCGCGCGATATCGGCCGCAGCGAGGCGTCCCCTGCCGCTGGCGCCGGCCCAGGCGAGCGCGAGCGCGACGTTGACGTCGGCCCCCCAGCGTTCCTGCAGATCGAGACAATGCGCCGCGACGCCCGGCGCGGCATAGACGGCGAGCGAAAAGCGCCAGAGCTCGTCGGCGTCCGGCGCCGTCGCCATCGGCTATTTCGTGCCGTAGAGGCGATCGCCGGCGTCGCCAAGCCCGGGAACGATGTAGCCGTGGTCGTTGAGATGGCTGTCGACGGCCGCGGTTACGATCGGCACGTCGGGATGCGCCGCGTTCATCTCCTTGACGCCCTCGGGGGCCGCGAGCAGGCAGACATAGCGCACCGCGCGCGCGCCCAGTTCCTTGGTCCGCGTCACCGCCGCGACCGCGCTATGGCCAGTCGCGAGCATCGGGTCGAGCACGATCGCCTCGCGCTCAGCGATGTCCTCGGGCAGCTTGCAATAGTACTCGACCGCGGCGAGCGTCTTGGGATCGCGGTACAGACCGATATGGCCCACGCGCGCCGAGGGCAGGATCTCCAGCATGCCGTCGAGTAACCCGTTGCCGGCGCGCAGGATAGAGACGAAGCACACGCGCTTGCCGGCCAACTGCGGCGCCTTCATGCGGGTCAGCGGCGTCTCGATCTCGACCCGCTCGATCGGCTGGTCGCGCAGCGCCTCGTAGGCCAGCAGCATCGCGATCTCGCGCAGATAGCGCCGGAACACGTCCGACGGCGTCTCCTTGCGCCGCATCTGTGTGAGCTTGTGCTGGACCAGCGGATGGTCGGCGATGGTGACGTTCACGTGCGCTCCTATCGGCTTCGGGGTCAGAAGACGGTGCCGTCGGAAATCACGGCGATCGGTGGCCTGCCGTCGGGGCGTTTCTCGCGCGCGATGCGGCGCCCGGCCGCCCAGGTGCCGCCTTCCAGGACCTTCGCCAGCGGCAACGAAACCGCATCGAGGCCGCGGGCTGCGCGGATCGCGGCGGCGACGCGGTCGAGCAGGCAGACGGTCAGCGCGCGCCACTCGACGACAAGTTCGCTGGTCGCCTCGTGGGCGCGCGCGAGAACATCGGCATGGCGCGGCACGATCACGCCGGTGTCGACGAAGAGGCCGCCGTTCCGGTACTCGGGCAGTCCGGTCAGGGCGTCGAGCGCCGTGACCTCCAGCCCATGCGCCTGCAGCGGCTCGATCAACGAGTAGGCCAGCCACTGCGACAGCTTGTGGAAAGGCACCAGACCATCGGTGCCGTCGCCCGCGCGCGCGGCGGGATGGCGTCCGACATCGCCGAGACCGATGCCGGCGACGACGACACGCGCCGGCCAGATCGGGCCGAGCGCCTCGAGCAGCGCCTGGAGGATCCCGGCGGCGTGCAGCTTGCCGTCCGGCGCGCCGTCGACCAGGACGTCGGCCAGACCACCGATGCGACCAAGCCCCGCGAAGCGCGGCGCGGAGTCCAGGATCGTCGCGCCGAGGCGGCGCAGCAATTCGGCGCGCCCTTCCAGTCCGATCAGAGGATTGGTTTCGCCGGCCTGGAACCCACGCGCGAGGGCGGCCGCGTCGAGCGCGGCGAGCGCGGCAGCATCGGCGCGCAGCGGGTCGCGCGGATCAGCCGAAAACATGCCGGCGGCGAACATCTCCAGGCTCGCGACCGCCAGTCCCTCGGAGCGCGTCAGCACCGCGCCGTCGACGGCGCGATAGCGCCACGCTCCGCCCGCGCCCGCATCGAGCAGGACCGATACGATGGCGAGATCGAAGGCGGCGCGCAGGCGTTCGATCGGCGATCGGCCGGCGAGCAGCGCGGCGACGGGCGCCCAGCGGTCCGTGCCGCCGCAAACGAAGTGGCGCCAGCGGGCGTGGAAGGGGACGCGCCCGTCGGGATAGGCGTCGTCCATGACCCGCGCGACGAAGCGGGCGCAATCCGCGAGGCGCGTCATGTCGAGGGCGAAATGGGAGGTGCGCCCGGCGAGCGCCGCGGCGAAGACCTGGCCGCAACGCGCCCGGATGGTCGCCGGATCGCGCAGAACCGAGACGGCGTCGGGCGCGGTGCTCAATCCTGCAGCCCCCTGCCCTTCGGCCGCGCCAGTTCGCCGGAATCGGGAACCGCCTCGGGCGTGAAATAACCGGCCGCGACCTTGGCATCCATCTCGACGCGGGCGTCGGCCGGGATCAGGTCGTCGGGGATAGCCACCCGCTCGCCGACCTCGATGCCGCCGCGCGCAAGGGCGCCGTGCTTCATGTCGCTCATCGACGCCAGCTGGTCGATCCGCCGGATCCCCATCCAGTTGAGCACGTCCGGCATCAATTCCTGGAAACGCATGTCCTGGACGCCGGCGATGCATTCCGTGCGCTTGAAATACTGGTCGGCGCGGTCACCGCCCTCCTGACGCTTGCGCGCGTTGTAGACGAGGAACTTGGTCACCTCGCCGAGCGCGCGGCCTTCCTTGCGGTTGTAGACGATGACGCCGCTGCCGCCGGCCTGCGCCATCGAGATGCACAATTCGATGCCGTGCACCAGATAGGGCCTGCAGGTGCAGATGTCCGATCCGAAGACGTCCGACCCGTTGCACTCGTCATGGACCCGGCAGGCCAGGGGGTAGCGCGGATTTCCCACCCGCTCCATGTCGCCGAACACATAGACGGTCATGCCGCCGATCGGCGGCAGGAAGACCTCGAGATCGGGACGCGTGACCAGTTCGGGATACATGCCGCCGGTGAACTCGAACAGATCGCGGCGCAGCGCCGTCTCGTCGATGCCGAAGCGCCGCGCGATGCCCGGCAGGTGCCAGACGGGTTCGATGGCGATCTTGGTGACGCGCGCGTTGCCGTTGGGCAGCAGGACACGGTTGTCCGAGCGCAGGCGGCCGGCGTCCATCGCCGCCTTCAGCTCGGGCATGAAGATCTGCGCGCGGGTGACGGCG
>JBIKXN010000241.1:0-5933 GCA_044355765.1 Alphaproteobacteria bacterium | reverse complement strand
AACGACCTCGACCGGCCGCCGGGCAGCATCGTCTACACGCAGTTCCTCAACGCGCGCGGCGGCATCGAGGCCGACCTGACGATCACGCGGCTGGAACAGGACCGGTTCTATCTGGTCACCGGCAGCGCGTTCGGCCCGCACGACCTCGCGCATCTCGACGCCCATCTGCCGCGCGACGGGTCGGTGCGCGTGAGCGACGTCACCTCGGCGCGCGCGGTGATCAATCTCTGCGGCCCGCTGGCGCGCGACGTGCTCGCGGCGGCGAGCGCCAGCGACGTCGGCGACGAGGCCTGTCCCTACATGCAGGCGCGCGAGATCTGGATCGGCCATGCGCGGGTGCGCGCGCTGCGCGTGAGCTATGTCGGCGAGCGCGGCTGGGAGCTTCATGTCCGCGCCGAGGACGCGCGCGCGGTCTATCGCCGGCTGCGCGCGGCGGGCGAGGCCTGCGGCATCGCCGATGCCGGCTATCGCTGCGTGTCAAGCCTGCGCCTGGAAAAGCACTATCTCTACTGGGGCGCGGACATCACGCCCGACGAGACGCCGCTCGAGGCCGGGCTCGGATTCTGCGTCGCCTGGCGCAAGGGCGATTTCATCGGCCGCGCCGCGCTGGAACGCCAGAAGGCGTCGGGCGTCGATCGCCGGCTGGCGTGGTTCGACGCGCCCGGCGACGCGCATTGGCTGGGCGGCGAGGCGATCTGGCGCGGCGGGCGCATCGTCGGCACCGTGCGCTCGGGCGGCTATGGCTACACGGTCGCGCGCAGCATCGCCTGCGGCTATGTCGCGCTGCGCGACCTGGAGGAGGGCGGCGACGGCTTCGAGATCGAGGCCTTCGGCGTCCGCGCGCCGGTCGCGCGTCACGCGCGCCCGCTGCACGATCCCGCCGGCGCGCGGCTGCGCGGCTGAGGTCGCGCGCGGGGTTCGCGCGCGTCAGACGCCGGCGAGCGCCTGGCGCAGCGGCATCGCCGTGACGCGGCTGCCGGCCGCGAGGGCGGGCGCTCCGGGCGGGCGCATCAGCAGCGCGTCGGCGCGCGCCAGCACGCTCAGCATCGAACTGTCCTGCCGCGCGAAGGCGGTCGCGACGAGCGCGCCGTCCGGGCCGCGCGCAAGCGTCGCGCGCAGATAGTCCTGGCGCTGGTCGTTGGCGGGAAGCCCGGCCCCGAGCACGGCGTCGATCTCGGGATGGGCCAGATCGGCGGCGCCGAGCAGCCGCAGCAGCGCGGGACGCAGGAACAGCACGCAGCAGACCAGCGCCGAGACCGGATTGCCCGGCAGGCCCAGCATCGGCACGTCGCCGATCCTTCCGAACATCAGCGGCTTTCCCGGCCGCATGGCGATGCGCCAGAAGTCGAGCGCGAGGCCCGCGTCGCCAAGCGCCGCGCGCACGAGATCGCGCTCGCCGACCGAGGCGCCGCCCGTGGTCACCAGCAGATCGGCGCCCGCCGCGCCGCGCGCGAGGTCCCTGACCGCGTCGGCGCGGTCCGGCGCGATGCCGAGCTGGATCGGCTCGCCGCCCCAGCAGCGCACGAAGGCGCCGATGGCGAGCGCGTTCGAGGACACGATCTGGTTCGGGCCGACCGGGTCCCCGGGCAGCACGATCTCGTCGCCGGTGGCCAGGATGGCGACGCGCGGCCGGCGCGCGACCTCGAGCCAGGGCCGGTTCATCGCCGCGGCGAGGCCGAGCTGGCGCGCGCCGACGATCTCGCCCTTCGCAAGCCCGGTGTCGCCGGCGCGGAAGTCCAGCCCGGCCGCCCGGACATGCCGGCCGCGCGCCGTCGCCTCGGTCACGCGCACCCGCTCGCCTTCGGCCGCGGTGTTCTCCTGCATGACGACCGTGTCGGCGCCCGCGGGCACCGGCGCGCCGGTGAAGATCCGCACGCACTCGCCGGCTCCGACGATGCCCGCGAAGGCCGTACCCGCATGGGCGGCCCCGATGCGCCGCAGCTCGACCGGCGCCGTCGCGACGTCGGCGCCGCGCACCGCGTAGCCGTCCATCGCCGACACGGCCACCGGCGGCTGGGTCACGCGCGCGACCAGATCGGCGGCCAGCACGCGGCCGAGCGCATCGGCGACCGGCACGGTCTCGCTGCCGCAGGGACGCAGCGCGGCGACGATCCGCGCGCGCGCGGCCTCGACCGCGATCATCCGCGCGCCTCGTAGACACCCGACTTGCCGCCGCTCTTGTGCACGAGGCGGATCTCGGCGATGCGCATGCCGCGGTCGATCGCCTTGCACATGTCGTAGACGGTCAGCGCCGCGACCGAGACCGCCGTCAGCGCCTCCATCTCGACGCCGGTGCGGCCGGTGGTCTTGACCTCGGCCTCGATGTCGACCGCGTTGCGCGCGATGTCGGGCCGCAGGTCGATCGCGACCGCCGACAGCGGCAGCGGGTGGCAGAGCGGGATCAGGTCGTGCGTGCGCTTCGCGGCCATGATGCCGGCCAGCCGCGCCACGCCCAGCACGTCGCCCTTGCCGATCTCGCCGCCGGCGATCCGGCGCAGCGTCTCGGGTTCCATCAGCACGCAGCCGCGCGCGATCGCCACCCGCGTCGTCGCGTCCTTCTGCGAGACGTCGACCATGTGCGCGCGGCCCTGGGCGTCGAAATGGGTGAGGTCGCTGGTCATGCGTCGGCCTCCGGCGTGGCGAGCAGCGCCAGCGTCGCTGCGGCGACGTCCGCGGCGCGCATCAGGGACTCGCCGACCAGCATGGCGCGGGCGCCCGCGGCGGCGACGCGCGCGACGTCGGCCGGCGTGCCGATGCCGCTCTCCGCCACCAGGAAGCGGCCGGCCGGGGCGCGCGCCGCCAGGCGCTCGAAGGTCGCGAGGTCGACGCGCAGGCTGCGCAGGTCGCGGTTGTTGACGCCGAGCAACGCGCCGTCGAGCGCCAGCGCCATGTCGAGCTCGCGCGGATCGTGCACCTCGGCGAGGACGTCGAGGCCCAGATCGCGGGCCAGGCGATGCAGACCGCGGCAGACCGGCGCGTCGAGCGCCGCCATGATCAGCAGCACGCAATCGGCGCCGAGCGCGCGCGATTCGAGGATCTGGTAGGGCTCGAGCACGAAATCCTTGCGTAGCGCCGGCAGGTCGACCGCCGCGCGCGCGGCGACCAGATCCTCGTCGCGGCCGAGGAAATGCGGTCCCTCGGTCAGCACCGACAACCCCGCGGCGCCGCCCGCGCGATAGGCACGGGCCAGCGCCGGCGGATCGAACGCGGCGCGGATCAGGCCTTTCGACGGCGAGGCCTTCTTGATCTCCGCGATCAGCGCCGGGCGGCCCGGCCTCGCGGCGCGGGCGAGCGCATCGGCGAAGCCGCGCGCCGGCGGCAGCGCGGCGATCCGGCGTTCGATCTGCGACGCCGGCAGCCGCGCCGCGCGCGCGGCCACCTCGCGGCGCTTCGCGGCGCAGATGCGATCGAGCGCGTCGGTCATCGGCGGCCGGCTCAGACCGCGGGCGGCGCGTTGGTGATCGCGATCAGGCTGGACAGCGTCGCCATCGCGGCGCCGCCGTCGATCGCCTGCGCCGCGCGCTGGACGCCGTCGGGCAGGGTCTGCAGCTGTCCGGCGACGATCAGGGCCGCCGCCGCGTTGAACAGCACGATGTCGCGGAAAGGACCGGGCTTGCCGCCGAGCAGCGCCATGATCGCCGCGGCGTTCTCGGCGGGCGTGCCGCCCTTCAGCTCCGCCAGCGCGGCGCGCGGCAGCCCGGCGTCCTCGGGCGCGATCGCGAAGCGGCGGACCGCGCCGTCGCGCAGTTCCGCGACCGCGGTCGGACCGGTGGTGGTGATCTCGTCCATGCCGTCGCTGCCATGGACGACCCAGGCGCGGGTCGAGCCGAGATTGCCGAGCGTGACGGCCAGCGGCTCGATCCAGCGCTCGGCGAAGACGCCGACCAGCTGGCGGCGCACCAGCGCCGGATTGGACAGCGGCCCAAGCAGGTTGAAGATCGTGCGCGTGCCGAGTTCGACGCGCGGCCCGGCGACGTTGCGCATCGCCGCGTGGTGGCGCGGCGCCATCATGAAGCCGATGCGCGCCTCGCGGATCGCGCGCTCGATCGCGGCGAATTCCGCATCGGTGTTGACGCCGAGCGCGGTCAGCACGTCGGCGGCGCCCGAGCGCGAGGAGAGCGCGCGGTTGCCGTGCTTCGCGACCGGGACGCCGCAGGCGGCGACCACGATCGACGTGGCGGTCGAGACGTTCCAGGTGCCGATCGCGTCGCCGCCGGTGCCGACGATGTCGATCGCGTCATCGGGCGCGGAGATCTTCGCCGCCTTGGCGCGCATCACCCCGGCGGCGCCCGTGATCTCGTCGATCGTCTCGCCGCGGACGCGCAGCGCCATCAGGAACCCGCCCATCTGGGCCGGCGTGGCGTTGCCGGACATCAGCGCCTCGAACCCGGCGCGCGCCTCGTCGACGCCCAGCGCATGGCCGTCGGCCACGCGCGCGATCAGCGCCTTGATCTTGTCCATGTCGATCGTCATGGCTCGCTTCGGGCTCGGCGGAGGGGGGCGCGGGTGGGGGAGATGGCGCGGGCAGGAACGATGCCGAGTTTTCGGCGCTTTGGCGGGCGTTTGCAACCCTTTCGGCCGGCGCCGGACTGGCGCATATAGGTGGCCATGGGTGCGACGATCGGCATGCGGATCGAGGGCATGACCTGCGCTGCCTGCGTGGCGCGGGTCGAGAAGGCTTTGCTGCGCGTGCCCGGCGTCGAAGCCGCGGCCGTGAGCCTGGCCACCGAACGCGCCGACGTGCTGGTCTCGCAGCCAGCGACCGCGACGCCGGCCGCGTTGGCCGCGGCGGTATCCGCGGCCGGCTATTCCAGCGGTCCGATCATCGATGCCGGCGCCGATGCGGCGCAGGCGACCGCGGCGCGGCGCGAGTTGCTGCGGGTCGGCGCCGCGCTCGCGATGGCCGTGCCGCTGCTGGCCGAGATGCCGGCGCATTTCGGCGCCGCGATGCCGCGGCTGCCGCCGCTGCTGGCGCTGGCGCTGGCGACGGTCGTGCAGTTCGCGCCGGGTCTCGGTCTGGGCTTCTACCGCGCCGCCTGGGCGGCGCTGCGCGCGCGGGCTGGCAACATGGACCTGCTGGTCGCCATCGGCACCAGCGCCGCCTATGCGTCGGGCGCGCTCGCCATCCTCGCCGATCCCTTCGGCCGTCCCGTGCATTATCTCGAGGCTTCGGCGGTGGTGATCGCCCTCGTGCTGCTCGGCCGGACGCTCGAGACGCGCGCGCGGCGCGGCGCGGCCCGCGCGATGCGCGCGCTGGCCGCGATGGCGCCGGACCGCGCGCGCGTCGAGCGCGACGGTGGCGAGATCGAGCTTGCCGCCAGCGACGTCGTGCCCGGCGACATCGTGGTCGTGCCGCCGGGCGAACGCTTTCCCGTCGACGGCGTCGTGCGCACCGGCACCAGCGCCGCCGACGAATCGCTGATCACCGGCGAGAGCCGCCCGGTGGCGAAGGCGCCGGGCGACCTCGTCATCGGCGGCGCGCTCAACGGCGACGGCATCCTGCGCGTCGAGGCGCAGGCGGTCGGCGCGCGCACCACGCTGGCGCGCATCGTCGCGCTGGTCGAGCGCGCGCAATCCTCCAAGGCGCCGGTCCAGCGCCTGGTCGATCGTCTGGCGGCGATCTTCGTGCCCGCGGTCCTGGCGCTTGCCGCCGCGACCCTGGTTGGCTGGTGGGCGCTGGGCGGCGACGCGCAGGCCGGCCTGCGCGCGGCGATCGGCGTGCTGGTGATCGCCTGTCCCTGCGCGCTGGGCCTCGCCACGCCGATGGCGGTCGTCGCCGGCTGCGGCGCGGCCGCGCGGCACGCCGTGCTGGTGAAGGACGCCGCCGCGCTCGAGCGGCTGGCGCAGGCCGACGCGATCGTCTTCGACAAGACCGGGACGCTGACCGAGGGACGGCCGGCGGTCGAGCGGATCGTGGCGACGCGCGGCGGCGG
>JBIKXN010000240.1:0-5938 GCA_044355765.1 Alphaproteobacteria bacterium | reverse complement strand
GCGTCACTGCGAGAGGCGGCGGCGCTCCTGCTCCGGTATCCGGCGTAGCACCAGGCGATGCGCGCAGAAGGTCAGCAGGCCGCACAGGCACACGAAGCCGGCCATCGCGCGCGGCGTGCCGTCGAAGAGTATCGCGACGCCCATGCCCACCGAGGCGCTGGTCGCCGACTGGAAGAACCCGAGCAGCGACGATGCCGCCCCGGCGCTGCGCGGAAACGGCGCCAGCGCGCCGGCGATCGCCTGCGGCGCGCCCAGGGCCAGCGAGCACATATACGCCATCATCGGCAGCACGATCGTGACGGGGTGCACGATGCCCGCGAAGGCGAACAGCGCGAGCGCGCCGCCGGCGAGCGCCACGCCCAGCGTGGCGAATTCGAGCATCCGGTCCAGCCCGAAGCGCCGCACCAGCCTGCCCGACAGCGCATAGCCGGAGATGTTGCCGATCATGATCGCGCCGAACACCACGCCGAAATACGGCATCGGCACGCCGAGCACCTCGACGATCACGAAGGAGATCCCGGACAGATAGGCGCCGAGCCCTCCGAACAGGCAGCAATTCACCAGCACATAGCCGAGGAACACCCGGCTGCGCAGCAATTGGACCGCCGTCTGCGCCAGACGCAGCGGGCGGACCGCCTCCGGATCGCGGGCGCGGATCGATTCGCCGAGGAACACGCACACGAAACCGAGCAGCGCCAACCCGTAGACGGTGATGAACACGAAGCTCGCGTGCCAGCCGAACGCCGCCTGCAGCACGCCGCCGATGATCGGCGCCAGTATCGGCCCGAGGCCGAGCACGATGCCCATCAGCGACAGCACGCGCGCGGCCGCCTCGCGCTCGTGCAGATCGCGCACCATCGCGCGCGCCAGGACGGGGGCGGCGATCGAGCCGAAGGCCTGGAGGAAACGCGCGCAGATCAGCTGGTCGATGGTCTGCGCGAGCAGGCAGCCGACCGAGGCGCCGACATAGAGGACGAGGCCGCCGATCAGCACCGGTCGCCGCCCGAAACGGTCCGAGAGCGGTCCGAAGAACAGCTGCCCGATGGCGCCGCCCAGGAAGGCCAGGCTGAGCGTCAGCTGGATCGACGCCATGTCGACGCCGAAATGCTCGCGGATCGCGGGCATGGACGGCAGATAGGTGTCGGTGGTGAAGGGGCCGACCGTCGTCAGCGCGCCCATCAGCACCACGAGAAGCCGGCTGTCGCGCGGAAGCGGGGCGAGCGCCATCAGCGGGCCGCTCCGAGCGCTTCCAGCCGCCGGCGGATATCGGCGGCGACCGGCGCATCTGGCGGCAGGACCGTCAGCAGCGCCTCCCAGTGGCGCTTCGCCGACGGCCTGTCCTCGCGCCGGAACGCGTCCATGCCGAGGAAGAACAGCGACTGGACATGCCGCGGATCGAGCACGATCACGCGACGCAGCGTCTCGATGAACATCGGGGTCAGCGGGTCGGCGGGCGAAGCGGGGGCGTGCAGGTCGGCGAGCTCGAGCAAGACCTCGAGATTGTTCGGCGCGCGGCTGGCGGCATTTTCGGCGGCAGCGCGGGCGGCGTCGATCTCGCCGAGCACCGCGCGCGCCCGCGCCAGCCGCCGCCAGCCCTCGACGTCGTCCGGCGACTGCGCGAGCCGCGCCGCGAGGCCCTCGACCATGCCGCGGATCGATGCCGACTGCTGGGCGGGCGAACGCGGGTCGGACGCCGGCAGCGAGGGCAGGCCGGGGCTGCCGATCGCCGCATAGACGGCGAACGCCAGCGCCGGCACCAGGGCCACCGCGGCCAGGCTCCAGCCCGGGGCGGGACGGCCCGGCGCCGCCGGGGCCGCATGGGCGCGTCCGGCGGCGAGCATCCGGCGCGCGATCTCGGCATGGGCCGAGGCGGCTTCCGCCTCGCCGATCAGGCCGCGCGCGCGTTCGCGCTCCAGTTCGGCGAGCTGGTCGCGATAGACGGCAAGATCCGGGTTGGCCGCCGCCTCGTCGTCCCCGACGCGGCGCAGCAACGGCCAGACGAGCGCGATCGCGACCGCGCCCGCGGCCATCGCGGCCAGCGCCCAGAGCATCATGCGCTCTTTCCGCCGTCGCCGGGTTCGAGCAGTTTGCGCAGCGCGCGCGCTTCTTCCTCGCTCAGCGGCGGCGCGGTCTCCATCGCCCTGCGCCGGAAACCGATGGCTAGCCCGAGCGCGGCGAGCATCAGGACCAGCGCGGGGGAAGCCCAGAGCAGGACCGTGTCGGTCCGCAGCGGCGGCGTCAGCCGCACATAGTCCCCGTAGCGTGCGACCACGTGGTCGAGCACCTGGCTGTCGCTCTCGCCCAGCGCCAGGCGCTCGCGCACGAGCCGGCGAAGATCGCCGGCCAGCGACGCGTTCGAATCGTCGATCGACTGGTTCTGGCAGACCTGGCAGCGCAGCTCGCGCGAGATCTGGCGCGCCCGCGCCTCCAGCGCCGGATCGGCGAGTTCCTCGCCGGGCATCACCGCGCCCGCCGGCAAGGGCGCGATCAGCGCGAGCAGGGCGAGGATCGCGAGGGCGCGCTTCATCTTTCCACCTCGAGGCGTGCGATCAGCGGCCGGATCGTCTTCGCGAGCGCTTCCTCGGTCAGCGGACCGACATGGCGGTGCCTGATCCGCCCGTGACGGTCGATGACGAAGGTCTCGGGAACACCGTAGACGCCCCAGTCGATGGCCACGCGTCCGTTGCCGTCCCAGCCGATCGCCGCGTAGGGGTCGCCGAGCTGGGCGAGGAAGCGGCGCGAATCGGGGGCCGCATCCTTGTAGCTGACGCCGTAGAGCGGCACCCGGCGTTCGGCGGCGAGACGCATCAGCAGCGGGTGCTCGATCCGGCACGGCGCGCACCAGGACGCGAAGAAATTGACCATCGTGACGCGCCCGCGCAGATCCTCGGGCCGCAGCGCCGGCTTGCCCGAGCCCTCCAGCGCCGGCAGGCTGAACTCCGGCGCGGGCTTGTCGATCAGCGCCGAGGGAATCGCCGCGGGATCGCGTCCGAGCCCGTGGAGGAACCACAGCGCCACAGCGGCGAAGCCGGCGAGCGGGAGCGCGAAGAGCAGGCGGCGCAGCAGCATGGGTCAGGCCGTCGCGGCGGTCGCGCGGCGTGCCGGCGCGCCGACGCGCAGCCGCCTGTCGGTGAGGCTCACGAGGCCGCCAAGCGCCATGATCCCGGAGCCGAACCAGATCCACGGCACCAGCGGATTATGCGTCACGCGCACCGCCCAGGCGGCGTCTGCCGGCGCTTCGAACAGGAAGCGGGGATCCGCGCCGCGCGCCGAACCCTCCGCGGGATCGGCGATGGTGAGGTACAGATCGGCGAGGCCCGAGGTGACGATCGCCGCCTCGGTGGTGATGGTCCCGCTCGCGCCGTAATGCCGCTTGCCGGGGCCCATGACGTGGATGTCGCCCGAGGAGTCGCGCGCCTCGAACACCCCGCGCCGGATGTTGTAGTTGGGCCCGCGCTCGAGTTGCGTGCGCAGGAAGGTCACGCGCCAGCCGGCGATGTCGACGCTCTCGCCCGGTCGCATCAGCTTGATGCTCTCCGACTGCCACGCCGACGAGCCGACGATCCCGGCGACCGTCACCGCCATGCCGAAATGGGCGATGGCGCCGCCCCAGGCCGCGCGCGGCAGCCGCAGCGCGCGGGCCAGCGTGCCGGCGCGTCCGGCGATCTCGGCGATCGCCGACAGCGCGAGCAGCGCGGCGATCGCGACGCCGCAATAGGCGAGCACCGGCGCGCGCGGCGCGAGGATCAGCGTGGCGAGCGTCGCGAGCGCGGCGCCGGCCAGCGGCAGACGCAGCCGCTTCAGCGCGGCGCGCCCGTCGGCCCGCTTCCACGCCAGGAAGGGGCCCACGGCCATCGCCGCGACGAGCGGCATCATGATCGGCAGGAAGGTCATGTTGAAGAACGCCGGTCCGACCGACACCTTGGCGCCGCCCAAGCCTTCCAGGAAGAGCGGATAGAGCGTACCCACGAAGACGGTGGCGCAGGCGGTGGCCAGCAGCAGGTTGTTGAGGACCAGCCCGCCTTCGCGGCTCACCGGCGCGAACATGCCGCCCGGCTTCAGCATCGGCGCGCGCCAGGCATAGAGCGCCAGCGACCCGCCGATCGCCACCACCAGGATCGCGAGGATGAACACGCCGCGCTGCGGATCGGTGGCGAAGGCGTGCACCGAGGTCAGGACGCCCGAGCGCACCAGGAACGTGCCGATCAGCGACAGGCCGAAGGCGAGGATCGCGAGCAGGATGGTCCAGCTCTTCAGCGCGTCGCGTTTCTCGGCGACGATCGCCGAATGCAGCAGCGCGGCGCCGATCAGCCAGGGCATGAAGCTGGCGTTCTCTACCGGATCCCAGTACCACCACCCGCCCCAGCCCAGCTCGTAATAGGCCCACCACGAGCCCAGCGCGATGCCGACGGTCAGCGCCGCCCACGCCGCCAGGGTCCAGGGCCTTACCCATCGTGCCCAGGCCGCGTCGACGCGCCCTTCGATCAGCGCGGCGACCGCGAAGGAGAACACGATCGAGAGCCCGACATATCCGAGATAGAGGAACGGCGGATGGAAGGCGAGGCCCGGATCCTGCAGGATCGGGTTGAGGTCGCGGCCCTCCGGCGGCGCGGGAAAGACCCGCGCGAAGGGGTTCGAGGTGAAGACCATGAAGGCGAGGAAGGCGACGGCGATCAGCGACTGCACCGCGAGGGTGCGCGCGGCGAGCGTGGGCGGCAGGTTGCGCCCGAACGCCGCGACCGCGGCGCCGAACAGCGCCAGGATCAGCACCCAGAGCAGCAGCGAGCCCTCGTGGTTGCCCCATACGCCGGTCACCTTGTAGAGCATCGGCTTCTGCGTGTGCGAGTTCTGCACGACGTTGAGGACGGTGAAGTCCGAGACGACGTAGCACCAGGTCAGCGCGGCGAAGGCGAGCCCGACCAGCAGGAACTGCGTGATCGCCGCCGGGGCGGCGGTCGCCATCAGCCGGGAATCGCCGCGTGCCGCGCCGATCAGCGGTACCGAGCCCTGGAAGCAGGCGGTCGCGAGCGCGAGCAGCAGGGTGATCTGGCCGAGTTCCGGGATCATGGCGAAGCCTTGCCGGGCGGTGGGGCGCCATGCTGCCACTGGCCCGCGCGCTTCAGCGCTTCGGCTACCTCCGGCGGCATGTAGTTCTCGTCGTGGCGGGCGAGGATCTCGGTGGCGCGGAACACGCCGTCCGCGCCGAGCCGGCCATTGGCGACGACGCCCTGGCCCTCGCGGAACAGGTCGGGCAGCAGTCCGACGAAGACGACCGGCACCGCGTTGACGTTGTCGGTGACGCGGAAGCTGATCTGCGGGTCGTTCGCCGCGCGCGCGACGCTGCCGGGCTCGACCAGCCCGCCGATCCGCAGCATGCGCTCGCGCGGCACCGGCTTCGAGGCGATGTCCGACGGGCTGTAGAAGAACACGAGATGGTCCTGGAACGCGGCCAGGGTGAGCGCGGTCGCGGTGCCGAGCCCGAGCAGGCCGAGCAGCAGGACATAGAGCCGACGGCGCTTGCGGGTCATCGCTCGCCGGCCTCGTCGTCGGCGGCGCGGGCGGCCGCGCGCGCACGCCAGCTTACCCAGGCGAGCGCGCCGAGGGTCAGCGCGGTGAGCGCGTAGGACGGCCAGACGAAGGCCGCGTAGCCGCCCATGGCGAGGAATTCGCTCATCGCCGGACCGTCGCCTGCGCGGTCTCGGCGAGCATGCGCCGGGTGGCCGCGCGCCGCTCGGCGAGCGCGGCTTCGATGCGCCAGAGCAGCACGGTGGCGAAATAGGCCATGAACGCTGCGGCCATGACCAGCAGCGGCGTCAGCATCGCGGCGTGTATCGCCGGCGCGTCCAGCCGCGAGACCGAGGCGGGCTGGTGCAGCGTGTTCCACCAGTCGACCGAGAACTTGATGACCGGCAGGTTGATCGCGCCGACCAGCGCCAGC
>JBIKXN010000239.1:0-5944 GCA_044355765.1 Alphaproteobacteria bacterium | reverse complement strand
TGCAGCACGCCGCTGGCGATCAGCGCGCGTCCCAGGCCGTAGCGATGGACCACCATCCCGCCGGCCGCGACCCCGGCCAGCGTCGCGGCGACGCCGAAGACCTTCGAGATGTTGGCGACTTCGAGCCGCGTGAAGCCCATCGCTACGTAGAAAGGATTCGCCATCACGCCGGCCAGCGCGTCGCCGAACTTGTACAGAACGACGAAAATCAGGATGGCGGCCCAGCCAGGCCGGCGCATGAACTCGCGGAACGGGCCCGCGACCGCAACCGCGAACCATGCGGTCAGCCGCGCCGCGGCGGGCGCGCCGGCGACCGCCGCCGGCGCGTCGGGCGCGGGCGTCGCGCGCGGCTCGGGCGCGAACCAGACCGCGGCCATGCCGACGGCCATGAAGCAGGCCATCGCCGCGAAGGCCACCGCCCAGCCGCCGAACTCGGCGGCGTAGAGCGCGCCGGCCGACGACACGATCATGCCGAAACGGTAGCCCCACTGGGTCGCCGCCGCGCCCGCGCCCTGTTCGTCGGGACGCAGCATCTCGATGCGCAAGGCGTCGATGACGATGTCCTGCGTCGCCGACAGGATCGCGATCGCCAGCGCCACCATCGCGGTGGCGCCGGGATCGACGCGCGGATCGGTGAAGCCGAGCGCCAGGATCGCGAGCGCCAGCGGCACCTGGACCGCCAGCGCCCAGCCGCGACGGCGACCGAACCGGCGCGTGAGCGCGCCGAGCGGCAGCCTGTCGATCAGCGGCGCCCAAAGGAATTTCAGCGAATAGGCGGTGCCGACCAGCGCCAGCAGGCCGATCGTCGCCCGGTTGACCCCGGATTCAGCGAGCCAGAAGGTCAGCGTGCCGAAGGTCAGCGGCAGCGGCAGGCCCGAGCCGAAGCCCATCGCCAGCACGGCGACCAGCCGCGGCCGCAGATAGATCGCGAGCGAGCCGCTCCAGCCCGACATGACGTCTTCGACCCCCGCTCCATCCGTCGCGCCGATCCACTATACAGGGCCCGTCGCCCGCGCCAATGCCGCCTGCGTCGTCAGCGGTTGGCGGGAGCGTCGGCGCTCCAGAGGTGGCGGCGCCAGACGATCAGCATGACCAGCGTGCACGCGAAGCCGATCCCGCCATAGGTCAGCGCCGCCGCCGCGAAGCCCGCATATTCGATCAGCGGCCCCGACAGCCACAGGCCGAGCGGCAGTCCGTAGACGGCGAGTGTGCGCAGCCCGGCGATCCGGCCGCGCAGCTCGGGCGGCGCGTTGCGCAGCTGGATGACCGTCATCGGCACCATGCACAGGCCCTGCGCGATCCCGGTCAGCGCCAGCACGACCAGTCCGGCGCCGAGGCCGCCGGTCAGGCCGAGCGCGATGGTCAGCAGCTGCCACACGAGGCAGAAGGCGATCATGCTGCGCGCGGGCATCAGCCGCCCTTCCAGCCTTCCGAGCAGGATCGACGCCGCGACGCAGCCGCCCGCGGCGACCGCGACCATATAGCCGAGCCCGGTCTGGTCGGTGAGGTAGACCTCGCGCGCGACGTAGGGCAGCAATCCGAGGATGAAGGGATAGGTCGCGATGTTGACCAGGAAGGCGAGGCTCATCACCGCGCGCTGCGGCGGCATCGCCCAGACGATCGCGATCGCCGCGCGCAGGCCGCCGGGCGCCGCCGGCGCGTCCTGCGTCTTGCGGGGCGCGGGCATGCCTGCGGCGGGCGCGCCGATGCGCGTCGTCAGGCCGAGGGCGACGGCATAGAGGGCGACGACCAGGACATAGGCCCAAGCGAGGCTCAGCGCCGCGACCATGCCGGCGCCGACGAGCGCGCCGCCAGCGCGCGCGCCGTCCGCAGTGATACGCGAGAGGCCCAGCGCCCCCAGCAGCCGGTCGGGCGGGATGGTCTCGCCGATCAGCACGTTGCGGACCCCGAAATCCGACGCGCGGACCAGCCCGGCGAGGCCGGCGAGCGCGAAGGCCTCGACGGGGCCGAGGGCGCCGGCGAAGGCGAGCGCGGCGATCAGGACGGCGACCGCGACATAGACCGCGCGCATCGCGCAGAGCACGCGGCGATGGCCCAGCCTGTCGCCGATCGTGCCGACCAGCGGCGCGAAGAGCGTACCGAGATATTGCAGCGACGCGAACAGCGTCAGCAGCAGCACGGAGCCGGTCTCGACCAGGACGAACCATCCCAGCGCCAGCGTCTCCATCTCGAAGGCGCAGGAGGTCGCGAGATCGGCCGGCCACTGGAAGCGGAAGCTGCGCGTCGCGAAGGGTGCGAGCAGCCGGGACGTCGTGCCGCGGGACATCCGCCTGCCGCGCGGAGCGTCAGACGACGTCGCGGGTCAGGATGTCGCGGATGACCCGCATCAGCCGGACCATCTGCGCGGGCGGCAATCCGAAATCCCCGACCCGCTGGGCGACGCGGCTCCATAGCGCGATAGCATGGTAGATGCCGTTGAGGTTGCTGCCGAGCCGCCAGAAATGGCGGCGCGAATGGAGCATGAACTGCGAGAAGGGGCGTGCCGACTCGCGGTCGCGGAACAGCTTGTCGAAGCTGTCGCTGAACTCCTTGAGGACCGACAGCGTCGAACCGATCAGCGTCCGCATCTGCGCGCGCACATGGGCGCGGTCTGCCTCGAGCATCTCGGCGTCGGTGCGGTGGATGAAGCCCCGCGGCTGGCCGGACTGCAGCCATTGGGAGAAGGCGCGCATGCGCTCCGCGTTGCGGTTGAACTCGTAGTCGAAATAGGCGATCCCCTTCCAGCACTGGAAGAATTCGCCGGCTTTCTCCACCGGCAGGCCGAAGGCGAGCAGCAGGGGATGGAGCGCCTCCAGTTCCTGCGCCTCCCAGATCCGGTCGACCAGCTTGTCGACCAGGTCGGGTCGCGGCGCGGTGCCTTGACCGAACGCGAAGCCGGCCATCATTTCGAAGCGCGACCGGATATGCGCGCGGATCGCCGCCCAGTCCTCGCCCGAGAGCCGGAAATAGGCATCGTTGACCGACATGCCGCCGAGCTGGAAACGGTCGCGCAGCAGGAACGGATCGAGCGAAGGCAGCCGCTCGATCAGCCGGATTTTCTCCAGGTCCTGCCGGAACTGCAGCGGGGACGCGCCGCCGGTGCCGATCAGGTATTCCAGCGCCTCCTCGAATTTCGCTTCGTCCGTGAAGCTGGACTGGCCGCCTTCGTAGGGATTGTCGGCGTTGTAGGGGATGAAGAGCTTGGTGCGGATCGGCAGCGTTGCCTCGAAGGGATCCGCCGAGGTGGAGACGATGAGATTGGTTTCCTTGATCAGGATCGCGTTGTTGAGGTGCCGCGAGGCGAAGAACAGCTCAGCCTCGCCGGGCTCGGGCAGACCCTGCTGCGCGCGGCGCTCGCGCAGGCCGCGGGTCAGCTGAAGGCAGTTGAAGACCCGCGAGGCTCCCGATTCCAGCTTGAAGCGCAGATGAGGATCGACCATCGTCCACCATTGGGGCGCAAGCTGCGGGCGAGCACGGCACGCTGCAACCATCTGCCGAGCGCGGTCGGTCTGCAAACGTCGTTATCGTTTAAGCCTTGCGAGCACCGCCGGTCAATCTTGCCGCCGGGCGGATCGTCGTTAAGGTTAACGCATTCCCTCCCTCTCAAGTGGAATTTCGCGGCAGGGTCCGCATCGATGCGGGCCGACCCGCCTGGAAAACGGCGCGATGCGCGCGACCTTCGCGCGGACGGCGCGGCTTCAGGAGACTTCGCGCAGCGTCCGCAGCAGCCGCACGAGCTGGGCCGGCGGCAGGCTGTTGCGTTCCGGCACGCGCGCGGTCGCGTCGGACCAGACGGCGAGCGTGTGATAGATCGCGTTGAGGCTCGTGCCCAGGGTGAGGAAATGGGTGGGCGCCGCGGTCATGAAGGCGGCGAAGGGCTTGGCCGACTGGCGCTTGTTGAACAGCGTGTCGAAGCTTTCGTTGTAATCGGCCATGATCTTCGCGGCCTCCGCGACCTTGCCGCGCAGACGGGTGCGGATCTGGCCGCGATCCTCCTCGATCGCGTCGCGGTCCTCGCGATGCGCCGGTCCGCGCGGCTGGACCGCCTGCAGCCAGGCCGAGAAGCCGCGCAGGCGATCGGTGCTGCGCTGCCATTCGTAGTCGAAATAGCTGATCGCCTTCCAGGCATAGAACATCTCGTTCGCGCGCTCCGTCGGCAGTCCCAGCGCGGCGAGGAAGGGATGGATCGGCTCGAGATTGCGGGCCTCCCAGATCGTGTCGACCAGCTTCTGGACCTGCTCGCGGCTCATGTCGCGTCCGCCCGTCGCTGCGAAGCGGCCGATCGTCGCGAACCGCTCGCAGATATGCTCGCGGATATTCGCCCAGGCGGCTGCGCTAAGCCTGAAATAGACGTCGTCGATCGTCCAGCCGGCGAGCGCGCATCTGTCCTTGAGCAGGAACGGATCCAGCGACGGCAGCTGCTCGAGCATGCGCAGCCTCTCGAGGTCCGACGAGAACCGCCGCGCCGCGTCGCCCTCGCCGCCGATCAGCTGCTTGAGCGCCTCCTCGAAGCCCGGATCGTCGGTGTAGATCGACGATCCGCCCTCGTAGGGATCCGAGACGTCGTAGGGAACGAAGAGCTTGGTGCGCACGCCCTGCGCGGCGCCGGGGCCGGCGCGCATGCCGGTCGCGCCGCCATTGGGCTCCTTGATCACGATGATGTCGTTGAGGCGCCGGGTGACGAAGAACAGGCCGGTTTCCGGCCCTTCGGGTCGGCCGGAGCGTTCGACCAGCGTCCGGGTGCCTTGCAGGCAGTTGAACACCCGCGAGGCACCGGCTTCGAGTTTCAGCTTCAGGTTCGATTCGGCCATCGGTGCCCCGGACGTCTTCTCTCGTCCCAGTTTGACCAAGAATCCTGAAAATGTCTCGGATCGATGGCGGGTTCGTCAACCGGCCGCGCGCCCGATGCCGCCCCGCGGACGGCCCGCCGCGACGTCGCCCCAGAGGACGGCATGATCGGGCGGCAGCGGGCGGCTGTCCGGCAGGGCCAGCCACAGCCGCAGCAGCAGCCGGTCGCGACCGCCGGCCGGATCATCCTCGAAGGCGGTGCGGCCGTGATAGGTGACGTGGCTGTTGATCAGCTGCAGGTCCCCGGGTTCCAGGGTCATGGCGAAGGACAGTTCCTCCGCGCTTGCCAGCAGCGCGTCGATGGCCTCGCGCTGGCGGTCGGTCAGGCGGGGCACGCCGTCCGCCAGCTGGGCCGCCTCGATGAAGGTCAGCGAGAAATGCGAGGTGAAACGACCCTGTTCCAGGCCGAAGATCGGCAACGCGTAGACGCTGTCGCGCGTGGCCGCTTCCTCGCCGAACCGGCTGCGCCAGAACGGCCCGAAGAGCTCCTCGAGCAGGTCCGGTCGCCGCGCCAGCAGCGCATTGTGGATCGCCGGCGTCGAAACCAGGCGGCTGACGCCGCCGGTCCGCGCCTGGCGCACGCAGAGCAGCGCCACCGCGTCGGCGCGGTCGGTGTGGAAGCGCAGCGCGCCGTTGGTCAGCGTCCGCGCATAGGACGACAGGAACCGGCCGCCGGCAGCGTCGGTGGTCTCGCCATAGCGTCGCCCGGCCGCCGCGCCCTCGTCGCGGATCGCGCGCATCATTTCGCCGTCCCGGTTCTGGCGCAGGGGTGTGCCCAGATGCGCGCCCAGGCCGAAGAAAAGCCGTCGCAGCTCGTCCTCGTCCAGGCTATCGACCGGAAACCCGCGCAGCTTGACGATGCCACAGCCATGCTCGAGCTCGTGGGCGATGTCCGCGAGCAGCGCGCCCCAGGCCGGTAGCGGCAGATCGGCGCAACCGATCCGGTCCCAGGGCCGGTCGCGCAGCGCCGGCATGGCCGTGGCGATATCGGCGAGATGCGCCGCGCCGAGCGTGCGGATCCAGCGTGTCGAGCCGGCCATCTCGGCGCCGGTCCAGACATCGGGACCGGCCAGGGGCATGCGTGCGGGGGGCGTCA
>JBIKXN010000238.1:0-5949 GCA_044355765.1 Alphaproteobacteria bacterium | reverse complement strand
CACCCAGCCGATCGACGGCAAGCCCGCGACCACCGCCAACGGCTCGACGATCGGGTTCCGCTGCAATTCGACCGAGCAGGTCGACGCGTTCCACGCCGCGGCGCTGGCGAATGGCGGGCAGGCGATCGAGGACCCACCGGGCCTGCGCGCGAACACCTACTACATCGCCTATGTCCGCGATCCGGACGGCCACAAGCTCTGTGCGATCCACTACGTCGCCAAGCGCGGCTGAGACGCGACGGGCGAGGTGCCGCCGCGCGCAGGGATGGGGGACGGCCGATGACGACCGATGGAGCACCCGCCGCGCCACATGCGGACGACGATGCGCCGCGCTTCTTGCCGCTCGCCGGCCGCATGGCGCGCACGGACGACGACCTGCTCGCGCGTGCCGCAGCCTTCCATGCCGAGATGCGCACGCGGCGCAGCGTGCGGCATTTCTCGACGCGGCCGGTGCCGCGTCGGGCGATCGAGTCGGCGATCATGACCGCCGCCAGCGCGCCGTCGGGGGCGAACCGCCAGCCCTGGCGTTTCGTGGCGATCGACGATCCCGCCCTCAAGGCGCGACTGCGCGCGGCGGTCGAGGAGGAGGAGTACCGGACCTATACCGAGCGCATGCCCGAGGCGTGGCGCGCGGCGCTGCGACCTCTCGGCACCGATCACGTCAAGCCGCACATGACCGAGGCGCCCTGGCTGGTCGTGCTCTTCGCGCAGAGATACGGCATCGGTCCCGACGGTGCACACATCAAGAACTACTATGTCGAAGAGAGCGTCGGCATCGCCGCCGGGCTGTTTATCGCCGCGATCCATGCCATGGGCCTCGCGACGCTTCCGCATACGCCGAGCCCGATGGGTTTCCTGCGCACAGCGCTGGGCCGCGGTGCCCACGAGAAGCCGTTCCTCTTGATGCCGGTCGGCCACCCGGCCGCCGACGCGCGCGTTCCGGACCTGCGGCGCTTGCCTGCCGATACGATCATCCAGTGGAACGCGCCGGAGGCATCGTGAAGAACGTCGGCGCTTGCCCGCACCAGGCGCGCCGGGGCGCCGGGGCGCCACGATGAGCGCGCCGCTCGTCGGCGGCGGCACGCGGATCGTCGCGCGACGCGACCGTCGCGCCTATGGGATGGGGCTGGGCGTCATCCTGCTCGACGACGTCTATCCCGGGTTTCCCGGCGACGTGCGCAACGCCTCGTCCTGGCCCTATCCGCTGCAATACGACGTCGCCGAGGGCGTCGACATCTTCCGCCTGGTCGATCCCGACCATCCCGACCGCGATTCCTGCTTCGAGGCGATCCTCGCCTCTGCGCGGCGGCTCGAGCGACTTGGCTGCCGCGCGATCGCCGCGGAATGCGGGTTCTTCTGCTATTTCCAGCGCCGCATCGCCGACGCCCTGTCGGTGCCGGTGTTCATGTCGAGCCTGCTGCAGGTGCCCTGGGCGCGCCAGACGCTCGGCCAGGCGCGCTCGGTCGCGGTCCTGACCGGGTTCCCGCAGTCGCTGACGCCGCGCCACCTCGATGCCGTCGGCATCGTTGCGGACGAGCGCACCAAGTTGTTCAGCACCTACGAACTTTGCGGCTCCGACGCTCCGGAATTCAAGAAGCTCTGGAGCACGCGCGGACTGCGCACCGATCCGCCCTCGGCGGATTTCGAGCTGGCGCGCGAGCAGATCGTGCGGGCCGCCCGAGCGATCGTCGCCGGCAACCCCGACGTGGGCGCGCTGGTGCTGGAGTGCACCGGCTATCCGCCCTTCGCCGCCGCGATCCAGGCCGCGATCGACCTGCCCGTGTTCAGCTGGGGCACGCTGCTCGACTATGCCTATTCCATCGCCGTGCACCGCGCCTATCGCGGGCATGTCTGAACGGCACCGGGCCTAGCCCTCGGCGGCATCCAGGCGCAGCGCCGCGAGACCGGCGCGCACGCGCCGCTCGATTTCCGCCGCGCGCGCGGCTGCCGCCAGGGGCAGCGTTGCGAGCACGGCCTGTCCGACGATGCGGCCGACCTCGCGCTGGATCGCGGCGTCGTCGGCGTTCGAGCGCGGCACGCGGACGATCACGTCGCCCGCGAAGGTCGGGATCAGCCCGTCGGCGTTGGCGCTAAGCTGCGGCGGATCGCGGCCTTCCGCGACGGCGCGGATGGCGCGGCGCAGCCCGCGACGCAGCATCGCGACGCCCTTGTCGGTCGATCCCAGCGTCTCGTCGGCATGCACCGTGATCGGTCCCTGGCCGATCTGCGCCTCGTAGTCGCTGGGCATGCGCTGACCTTCCTCGTAGCTGCGCTCAGTGCCGGTCTGGCCAAGGAAATCGATCTTGCCCAGCCCGACCTTCGTGCGGTCGCCCTTGCCGCCGCGGTCGAGCGTCGGGTTGAAATGCCGCCAGCCGACGATGCGGCAATTGCGGTCGTCGACCGGCACGGTCCATTTGGTGATGCCGACCCGCGGAAAGAACAGCTCGCGGTCGGCGTCCTGGTAGATGTCGGGCGGCTGCGCGATCGCGGGAAACATGTTCTCGGCCGTGCGCACCCAAACGAAGTCGTTCCAGCGGCGCGTGTTGGTCAGATAGATTCCAGCCCGGTCGTCCATCCAGTGCCACTCGACGACCGGAAAGGCGCC
Source organism: Alphaproteobacteria bacterium (assembly GCA_044355765.1). Lineage (GTDB taxonomy): Bacteria > Pseudomonadota > Alphaproteobacteria > CACIAM-22H2 > CACIAM-22H2 > CAIOSQ01. The sequence continues at coordinate 3,344 of JBIKXN010000238.1, read as the reverse complement.
CCAGGCCGGGTTGAAATGCGCGCGCGTGGTCCGCGTGTGCAGGAACACGCTGTGCCAGGGATCCATCGGGTTCTCGGCGACCTGCAGCCAGTTGCAGGGATAGTCGATCGCGTAGGGCACCATGTCGTTGCCGGGTTGCGCCATCGTGTCGAGCACCGGGAATGGCGGCATCTTCTCGGGCGGTCCCAGATAGGCGAAGAGCAGGCCGTCGCGCTCGGTCAGCGGGTAGGCGCCGTGGCACAGGGTCTCGCGGATCCTGCTGGTCGCCGGCTCGCCGGGGGTCTCCAGGATCCGCCCGTCGATGTCGAACAGCCAGCCATGGTAGCAACAGCGTATGCCGCGCTCGGCGACGATGCCGTATTCGAGCGAGGTGCGCCGGTGGCTGCAATGCTTGTGCAGAAGCCCGTAGCGTCCCGAAAGATCGCGGAACAGCACCAGATCCTCGCCCAGCACGCGGATGGCGAGCGGCAGGTCCGCGACCTGCGCGGTCATGGCCACGGGCTGCCAGAAGCGGCGCATGTACTCGCCGCAGGGCGTTCCCGGACCGGTATGGGTGAGCTCCGCGTCCTCGGTCGCGCCGGACCGCCGATGCCAGCCGTTATAGGGCCGCGCGCGCCACTCGATGCCGTTCATGTCGTCCTCGTCCCGAACCCCGGACCCGACGATATCGAATCGTGGCCGAGGATCCAGGGCCGAGTGCGGCCGCGGATCGCGCGCGTTCAGATGAACAGGTCGGCGGCGGCGACATTGGCGGGCAACGCGAAGCCCGCGAGCAGGATCGAGGATTGATCGTCCAGGATCAGCGAGAGGCCGTCGGCGCTTTCCACAGCCGCCACCGCAGCCTTGTCGAAGCCGATGGCCGCGATCCGATCGCCGCCGCCGAGGTCGAAATCCATGATCCGGTCCTTGCCCCAGGTCCCCTCCGCCACGAAAAGGTCGGCCCCGGCGCCGCCCCACAGCGTATCGTCGCCCAGGCCGAGGGCCAGCAGGTCCTGTCCCGCGCCGCCGTCGACGGAGTCGTTCCCGGCCCCGCCGTCGAGGATATCGTTGAACTTGCGCGTGTCGAAATCCGCCGCCGTCCAGTGATCCTCGCCGCCGGCGCCGAAGCCGGTCTCGTCGCCGCCCCACAGCCGGTCGTCGCCCGCGCCGCCGGACAGCCAGTCCGATCCCGCGCCGCCGTCGAGCGTGTCGTTGCCGCGCGCGCTCCACAGGGCGTCGCGTCCGGCCTCGCCATACACGACGACGCTCTCGGACGTGCCGGGCATGCCGCCGCTGGTACCGCCAAGAGCGACGATATCGTCGCCCGCGCCCATGCTGAAGATCTCGATGCCCGCGACCAGGTCCTTGAGGCAGCCGCCGGTGGTCGACACCATGTAGAGCGCAACGACGTCGTGGTCGCCGGTGCCGAGCAGCGTGTCGACGCCGGTGCCGCCGACGAAGCAGTCGAGGCTGCCCTTGTAGCTGGTCGCGAAGCCCGCGGCGCTGCTGGTCAGGCGGATCGAGACGTCCTTGGTGAAATCGCCGTCGACGTTGAGCGCGAACAGGTCGTGCGCCACGCCGCCGATCACGATCCGGGTGAAGACGCGGTCGGCCTCGAACAGAAGGATATCGTCGCCCGTGCCGCCATCGACCGTGTCCGTGCCGCCGCCGCCCGACAGGATGTCGTCGCCGCCGCCGCCGGAAACGGTGTCGTTGCCCGTCTCGCCGAAGATCACGTCGGCGTCGTCGCCGCCGTTGATCCGGTCGTGCCCGGCGCCGCCGAAGACGACGTCGTCGCCGGCGTCGCCGGCGATCGTGTCGTCGCCGCCGCCGCCCTGCAGCACGTCGTTGCCCGCGCCGCCCGAGAGCCGGTCGGCCATCTCGCCGCCGTCGATCACGTCGTCGCCTTCGCCGCCGTTCGCGCTGTCCGCGCCGTCCTGGCCCAGGATCGTGTCGTTGCCGTCTCCGCCGTCCAGCGTGTCGTTGCCCGCGCCGCCGACGACGAGGTCGTTGCCCGCGCCGCCGGCGGCGGAGTCGTTGCCGACCTGGCCGTAGATCAGGTCGTCGCCTTCGCCGCCCGACAGAAGGTCGTTGTCGCCGCCGCCGTCGATCAGGTCGTTGCCGTCGCCGCCGGTCAGCGTGTCCGCCCCGGCCTCGCCGTAGAGCGTGTCGTTGCCGCCGCGCCCGTCGACGACGTCGTTGCCGCCGTTGGACCAGAAGGTCTCCGCGCCGCCGGCGCCGCTGACCGTGTCGTTGCCGTCGCCCGCGAAGACATGCTGGACCGTCGTTCCATCGAGGGTCAGCACGTCGTTGCCGCCGAGAAGGTCGATGCGCTCGACCGCGATCAGGTTCGCCGCGGTGAAGGCCAGCGTGTCGGCCGACTCGGAGGCCTGGGCGCGGTCGTAGCCGGCGCCGCCGTCGACGACGTCGCCGCTGCCCGAGACGACCGCGACGTCGTTGCCGGTGCCGCCGTTCATCGTGTCGTCGCCCGCGCCGCCGTCGATCATGTCGGCGCCCGCGCCGCCATCGATCGTGTCGTCGCCCGCGCCGCCATGGAGCAGGTCGTTGCCGTTGCCGCCGTCGACGATGTCGGCGAGGCCGCGGCCATAGACCCGGTCGTCCCCGTCGCCGGCGAAGAACCGCCGGGTCGGGTCGAAGCCTGCCGCCGCGGCCTTCTCGGCGCTGGAGGCGAGGAACACGCTGTCGTTGCCGCCCAGCGCGTCGTATTGCGAGCCTTCGCCGTACTGGCCCTTCCTGACGACGTCGAAATCGACCCAGTCGGTGAGGGCGGTGAACAGCGCGGGCCCCTTGCCGCCGCCGCCGCCAGCGATGCTGGTGCCGACATAGTCGACGAACAGCTCCACCCGCTCGAAGCCGCCGGCCTTGAGCCGCAATCCGCCGATCGTCGCGAGCGCGCCGCTGGCGTCGTTGAACAGCGCGAGGTTGTCGACATAGGCGAGGATCTCGCCGCGCAGGGTCGCGCCCTGGAAATCGGCCGTGGATATGTAGATGCGCAGCGTATCCGACCCGGTGCCGCCGATCGCCGTGTCGAAGAACGCGTCCAACGGGTTCTTCAGCTCCTCGCCGGCCGCCGGCGTCGCCGCGGCGTATTCGGCCGCCGTCATGGCGATATGTGCCGCGATGTCATTGCCCGTGCCGCCATCGACCAGGTCATAGCCCGCGCCGCCGGTCAGCATGTCGTTTCCGTCGCCGCCCAGGACCCTGTCCGATCCATCGCTGGCGTTGAGCACGTCGTTTCCGGCGCCGCCCTCGACGCTGTCGTCCTGGCGGCCGGCGAAGACCGTGTCGTTGCCGTCGCCGGCGCGGATCGTGTCCTTGCCGTCCCCGCCGTCGATATAGTCGTT
>JBIKXN010000237.1:0-5980 GCA_044355765.1 Alphaproteobacteria bacterium | reverse complement strand
CGACCGCGTCTTCGCCATGTTCCCGATCCTGAAGGAGAAGCGCGCGCTGCAGGCCGCCGGGCTGTCGGGCGGGCAGCAGCAGATGCTGGCGATCGGCCGCGCGCTGATGAGCCAGCCGCGGCTGCTGCTGCTGGACGAGCCGAGCATGGGGCTCGCGCCGGTGCTGGTGGACCAGATCCTGGAGGCGGTGGTGGCGCTGAAGCGCGCGGGCGTGACGGTGCTGCTGGTGGAGCAGAACGCCAGCGCGGCGCTGGCCATCGCCGACCGCGGCTACGTGATCGAGACCGGGCGCATCGCGCATGGCGGCACCGGCGCGGCCCTGCTGCACGACCCGGCGGTGCGGGAAGCCTATCTGGGCGTGTGAGAGACCTGTAGCCGCCGGGCATCCGATCCAGGGCATCGTCTCGCCGCGGCAGTCTTGTCAGGGCGCGGGATCTGGGGACGCCGCATCGCTCCGGACCGGATCTTCCGCTGCGGAGGCGAGCTCCCGGAACCCCGCGTCGCGCAGATAGGCATGGGTCTCGTCGAGTTCGGGCAGCGGCGGCACGAAGACCACATTGGCGTCGCGCGCGCGGGTCAGGAGCACGCGATAGGAATTGGCGCGCAGCCGCGCGGGATCCTGGACCGGCGCGCCCTTGCGCATGTAGCGGGCCATACGCTCGGTCGACCATGTCCCGCCGCGGCGCAGGAAATCGGTGCCCCAGGCGACGAGGGCCGCGTCCAGTTCCAGGCCCTGGGCGCCGAACTCGGTGACGCAGTCGCGCAGATGGCGACAGGACCGGCCACCGGGCGCCGCCTCGTCGTCGCCGTACCAGGGGCCGAAGCGCACGCGCTTGGTCGACTGGAAGTCGTTGGCGATGCCAAGCCGCGCGAGATCGCGATCGCGGCTCGACGCCAGCAGGCCGAAACGCGCGGCGCCGTCCTCGCGATAGCGGTCGCGCAGATAGGCCTCGGCGCGCGTCCTGTCGCGGGTCACGTAGGATTTGAAGCCTGCGGCCTCGATCCCCGCGGCGAGCGCCGCCAGAGAAGCGGGCGCCTCGCCCGCGACGATGCCGGCGACGAAGCGATGCAGATCGGCCGCCAGATGCGAGCGCAAGGTCCGGTCGAGCGACAGCGCCGCATGCGGCTCGAAGCGCAGACCCTCGAAGACCTCGGCCATGGCCGGCGGACCGTGGATCACCCATCCCGCGGCGTCGGCGGCCGCGATCGCCTGCGCCCATTGGCGCAGACCGGCCTCCTCGCCCTTGTGGATCTCCTGCCCCGAGCCGATCAGCCCGACGATCACGCCCCAATCGGGGATCCGAGCGCCGAGGCCGACGAAGATTTCCGGCTCCGAATGCGCCTGCGCGTCGGGGATGCCATGCTTGGCGGCCACCATCGCCGCGTCATAGGCGCGCTGGGCCTCGTCGAAGACGATGACATGCTCGGCCGGCACGCGGCCGCGCGCATGCGCCTTCACATAATCCTTCACGCCGCGCACGAAGACCCGCCCGCCGCCACCCGCGTCGCGCAATTCATATTGCAGCACCTCGACCAGCGGCCCGTTGCCGGAGAGGAAGATCGCCGGCGCGGTCGGCGCGGCGCCGGCGCGCGCCACCGCCAGATCGTCGATGAAATGGGAATGGACGAGACGCAGCCCCACCAGCGTCTTGCCCGCCCCTGGCACGCCGGAGAGCAGCACGAGGCGGCGGGTCCGGGTCCGCGCGGCCTCGTGGACGATCTCCGACACGAGCGTGACCGCGCCGTCGGTGGCCGCCGCGGCGCGATGCACCCGCCGCAGCCGGCCGCGATCATGGAAGAGTTCGCGCGCCGCGCGCACCAGCGTCGGCAGCGGCCGATAGGCCTCCGCGCTGAGGAAGGCGCGGACATCGATCGGCGATTCGCAACGCCCCTGCTCCAGCTCCGCGACCAGCTGGTCGAGCGCATCGGGACCGCAGACATGCACGCCCCGCTGCACGCCGCCATAGCCGCGCATGCGGGTCGGCACGAGGACCGGGACGATGGCGCGGCCTTCGCAGGCGGCATGGTAGCAGCGTAGGTCGCGCGCATAGGCATCGGCCTGGTCGAGATCGGCGTCGCGCGCGTCGGACCTGCCCTTGAACTCGATCACCAGCACGCCCGATCGCAGCAGCAGGATCGCGTCCGGCCTGCGGCTTTCCAGCGGCAATTCATATTCCAGGATCGCCGAGAAACTGCCCGAGGCGGCGTCGACGCGAACGATCTCGCCGATCTCTTGCTGGAGACGCGGCACGCTATCGGTCCAGGCGCGGACCTGCTCGGGCGAGGCGTCGCGCACGAACAGGCGCAGGCTGTCGACGACGACGTCGCGCGACTCGGACCGGAAGGTACGGAAATCGGATGTCCATCCGGTCATGGACTCTCCGAACCCAGGTGGCCGCGGCGGCGCCATGCCAATCCTCCGACGAGCGGTTCAGGGCCAGGCTAACCCAAACGGTCCGCGGCTTCCGGAGTTTCTCGCCCCCAGCCCCAACGCCGTCGCCAGGACCATCGGAGATGTCATCTGGTCCATCCAGCCGGCCACATGGAGTTCGTCTATGCGGCCGCCCAGCCTGGCCCGGCCCCGCGATCCGAGGCTCGACGCCTCGTCACGGCGATGCGAAAGGCGGCGATCCAGCGCAATTCCAGGATAGGCTGGCCAGCATCCAAGGCACCGGCGATGGAGCCGGAATGCCGGGCGAACAAAGCCGAAATTGCGCTCGCGCCTGCAATTCCCGACGCGCCCCAAGGCAGGCGCCCCGTGCGGCTGGGGCGATCGAAAAGGTGGAAATTCCTCTTCTTCGGAGATGGCCGTTCGCTCAACTCCCGCCGCGTAACGCAGAACGGTCCGGCCTCTCGGTGCGGCGGCGCAAAGCCTTTCGGCCACCGACATCCCCCGAGGGGCGCGATACCGAAGCCGGCGACGGGACATGCTATCCTGCCCGCATCGGGACAGAGGAAGGCCGGCATGACACACGACGTCACGACGCAGGCGCAGCTCGAGGCGCTCTATGGGCGACCGTCGGGGGCGGCTGTGATCAAGGAGATCGACCATGTCTCCGACCATTACCGGACCTTCATCGAGGCCTCGCCCTTCGTCGTGCTGGCGACGGTGGGGCCGGAGGGGCTGGATTGCACGCCGCGGGGCGATCCCGCGGGCTTCGTTCGGGTGGCCGATCGCAAGACGCTCATGATCCCGGACCGGCGCGGCAACAACCGGCTCGACGCGCTGCGCAACATCGTGCGCGATCCGCGCGTGGCGCTTCTGTTCCTGATCCCGGGGATCGGGCGCACGCTGCGCGTCAACGGCACGGCGCGGATCACGACCGATCCGGCGCTGTGCGACAGCTTCGCCATCGACGGCAAGCCGCCGCGCAGCGTCGTCGTCGTGACGGCCGAGCGCGTCTATACGCAATGCCCGAAGGCGCTGGTGCGCGCCCAGCTATGGGACGCGTCGCGCCATCTGCCCGAGACGGCGCTGCCCAGCAGCGGCGAGATGCTGCGCGCGCTGAGCGCGGAGTTCGACGGTGAGGCCTATGACAAGGCCTATCCGCAACGTCTGCGCGAGACGATCTACTGACCCAGCGCGCGCACTTCTTCCGCTAGGCTCGAGCCGCGTCGCCTGTCCGAGAAGACGATCAGGGCGGTACTCCAGGAAGTCTACGCGAAGGGCGTTTCGACTCGCTCGGTCGACGCTCTGGTCAAGGCGCTCGGCATCAACGGCATCGGCCACTTCATGCGCAACGCCCTCGCCAATGCCGGTCGCAGCCGCCCCGATGCGCGCGGATCGATTCGTCAGGCTGTCCGTCATGGCAGCCTGACTCGACCGGCCGACCTGGCCGAAGCGCACGACGACCCGGTCGCTGCTGCACCAGGCAACGGGACAAGATCGAAGGAGCGCGTTTGCGCCTCGTAGCCTTGTAGCTGTGCCCTTCGATGACCGGCTGTCCGGACCGGTGCCGCGCGCCCGGTCCGCTGCCTGAGGTGCATGGGGTTGATCGCGCAACTCTCGCTGGTCGAGACGCGGGCCGCCGCGGCGCGACGCGGACCAGCCCTTTTCAACCGCTGCTGCACTCCGACGACGCAGGTCCTTCGACAAAGGTGCTGCCGTCCATACTGGCCTCTCGGATCCGGTCGCCAGCGCGAATCGCGTTTCGCGCCGCCAGCGAATCCTCCTCCGGTTCCGTGCGTCCGGAAACTGCTCTGGCTGCCCGGGTCCGCTTTCCTGGCTATTGTGGGCCGATGAGCGTCCGGCCGGTGGCCCCGACCTTCTTCTGGCACGATTACGAGACCTTCGGTCCGCAGCCCCGGCGCGACCGGCCGGCGCAGTTCGCGGGCTTACGCACCGGACTGGACCTGGAGGAGATCGATGCGCCGGTGGTGTGGTTCTGCCGGCCGCCCCGCGACCGGCTGCCCGATCCGGAATCCGTCCTGCTGACCGGCATCACGCCGCAGCAGGCTGAGGCCGAGGGGCTGCGCGAGGCGGAATTCGCCGCGCGGATCGAGGGCGAACTGGCGCGCGCGGGCACGATCGGCACCGGCTACAACAGCATGCGCTTCGACGACGAGGTGACGCGGCATCTTTTCTGGCGCAATCTTATCGATCCCTATGCGCGCGAATACGCCAATGGCTGCGCGCGCTGGGACCTGCTCGACGTCGTGCGCTGCGCCTGGGCGCTGCGCCCCGAGGGGATCGCGTGGCCGACGGGCGAGGATGGCAGGCCCAGCTTCCGTCTGGCGCGTCTGACATCTGCCAACGCGCTGGCGCATGACAGCGCGCATGACGCCCTTTCGGATGTGCGCGCGACGATCGCGCTTGCCCGGCTCGTGCGCGCACGCCAGCCGAAGCTCTGGGATTTCGCGCTGCGGCTGCGGCACAAGGACGAGGTCCGCGCGCAGATCGGCGCGAACCGCCCGTTCCTGCATGTCTCGGGCAAGTATCCGGTCGAGCGCGGCTGCATGGCGGCGGTCTGGACGCTGGGCCCGCATCCGGTCAACAGGAACGAGGTGATCGTCTGGGACCTGGATCATGACCCGGGGATCCTGACGACGATCGATGCCCAGACGCTGCGCCGGCGCCTGTTCACCCCGGCGAGCGAACTGCCGGAGGGCGAGACGCGGCTGCCGGTCAAGACCATCCACATCAACCGCGCGCCGGTCGTGATCGGAAATCTCGACGTGCTGGGCCCGGCGCGGGCGCGCTTCGGCATCGATACCGACCGCGTGGCGCGTCATGCCGCGCTGGCGGCACGGCTGCCGAAACTGGCATCGCTCTGGGCCGCGGTATTCGCGCGCCCGCCCGCCGCGAAGCCGGTCGACGCGGAGGAGGATCTCTATGGCGGCTTCGTAGGCGACGCCGACCGGCGCCGGCTGGAGCGTCTGCGCGCGGCGTCGCCGGAAAGCCTCGCGACGCCGGTCACCTTCGACGACCCGCGTCTGGACGAGATCCTGTTCCGCTATCGTGCCAACAACTTCCCGCAGACGCTGGGCGTAGCCGAGCGTGCGCGCTGGGAAAGCCATAGGCGTGCGCGGCTGCACGACGGCGCCGGTGGCGCGACGACCCTCGCGCAATTCCAGGCGCGCATCGACGCGCTCGCACTTGCCGCTGCCACGCGCGACGACGCGCGCGCCCGGGCCTTGCTGGAGGCGCTCATCGATTGGGCGCGGGCGCTGGGCTAGGAACATTCCCCGTTCCACGGCACTCCGCCGGTGATGCGCGCTGCACGCATCGACCGCCCGCTGGCGTAGGCTATGCGGGGTCGGCTTGGCCGGGTCGGCGGAAATGGCGCTGCGGCGGCGGTCGCCGAGGTCGCCCCGCCATGAACGTCTTTTCGGGAGGGATTTGCGCATGAAGCCGGTCGCGAGCCAGTGGTTCCAGCACGAGCGAATCGCGCCCGACCTGATCCGCATCGTCGAACCACATTTCGATCCGATCGCGCGCGCCAATCTCTGGCTGCTGACCGGACGCGATGGCCATCTGCTG
>JBIKXN010000236.1:0-6009 GCA_044355765.1 Alphaproteobacteria bacterium | reverse complement strand
GTGGTCGCTATGCGTCCCTTCTACGCGATCCGGGCGCTGGGCGGTCTGCTCTACGTCGCCGGTTCCCTGATCATGGCCTACAACCTGTGGCGGACCATCCGCGGAGACGTGGCTTCCGAGAAGCTGTCCGCCGCGATGCCTTTCGCCGCGCGCGCGTGAGGTTGCTCCCATGTCCTTCCGTCACGAAGTCATCGAGAAGAACGTCGTCCTGCTGGCGATACTGACGCTGATCACGATCTCGGTCGGCGGCCTCGTCCAGATCATCCCGCTGTTCGCGGTCGAGACCACGATCGAGCGCGTCAAGGGGATGCGTCCCTACACGCCGCTCGAGCTGATGGGGCGCAACATCTACATCCGCGAGGGCTGCTACACCTGCCATTCGCAGCAAGTCCGCCCGTTCAAGGACGAGGTCGAACGCTATGGCCACTACAGCCTGGCCGCGGAGAGCATGTTCGACCATCCGTTCCAGTGGGGGTCGAAGCGCACCGGGCCCGATCTGGCGCGCGTCGGCGGCAAGTACTCGAACGACTGGCATGTCGCTCACCTGATCGATCCGCGCGCGGTGGTGCCGGAGTCGATCATGCCCGGGTATCGCTTCCTGGCGACGCGCGCGCTCGCCTTCGACGACATCGCGCAGCACCTCAAGGCGCTGCGCCTGGTCGGCGTACCCTACTCGGACGAGATGATCGCAAACGCCCGCGCCGATCTGCTGGCGCAGCTCGACCCCGATGGCGACAGCGCCGGGTTGCTGGCGCGCTATCCAACGACCACCGTCGCCAAGTTCAACGCCGAGGCGCCGCGGCCGACCGAGATGGATGCGCTGGTCGCGTATCTCCAGATGCTCGGGACGCTCGTGCGCTTCACCGACATCTCGCCGGCCGATCTCAGGCAGTAGGAGCGGACCATGGACCTGAAGCTGTTCCACGAGATCCTGCGGAGCGCCTGGACGGCGATCGCCATGGTCACCTTCGTCGCGATCGTCGCCTGGGCGTTCTGGCCCGGCAACCGCGCGAAGTTCGACCAACGCGCCCGCATTCCCCTGGACGAACGCTGAGGCTGGAGAGCGCCATGCCGACGAAGATCGAGAAGGACGAGGTCACCGGTCGCGAGACCACCGGCCACGAATGGGATGGCGTGCGCGAGCTCAACACGCCGCTGCCGAGATGGTGGGTCAACCTGTTCTACGTCACGATCGCCTGGGCGATCGGCTACATGGTTTTCTATCCATCGCTGCCCTGGGTGCAGGGCTGGTTCGGGTATTGGAGCCGCGCCGAACTGACGCGCAGCCTGGACGATCAGCGGGCCCAGCGGGCGGGCTTCGTGTCGCGCATCGAGCGGACCGACCTCGCCGCCATCAGGACCGATCCCGAACTGCTCAACTTCGCGCTGGCGGGCGGCAGGCAGGTTTTTGCCGACAACTGCGCTCCCTGCCACGGCGCGGGCGGTGCCGGCGCGGTCGGCTACCCCAATCTCGCCGACGACGACTGGCTGTGGGGTGGGACGCTGTCGGACATCCATCGCACGATCGGCTACGGGATCCGCAACGCCGATCCCAACAGCCGCGTATCGCAGATGCCGCGCTACGGCCTGGACGGGATCCTCAAGCCGGAGGAGATCTCCGCGGTCGCCGATTTCGTGCTGTCTCTCTCCGGTTCCGTGCCGTCTTCCGCCGCGACGTCGGCGGGGGGCGTGCTGTTCGCCGACAACTGCGTCGCCTGCCACGGCGAGAAGGGGGAGGGAAACCAGGAACTCGGCGCGCCGCGGCTCGACGACCGGATCTGGCTCTACGGCGGCGATCGCGCGAGCGTCGTGCGATCGATCGCCAACGCCCGCGCCGGGGCGATGCCGGCCTGGGAGGGCCGTCTTGACCCCGCGACGATCAAGATGCTCGCGGTCTATGTCCACGCCCTCGGCGGCGGCAAGTGACGTCACCGGGATCTGGGGCATGAACGGCGTCGAGTCCGGGACGGCCATGGCGGCGGGCGTCGATCCGGGCGAGGGGGTGCGCTCGGTCCGCGCGCAGCGCGCCGAACTGCCGCTCTACGTAAACCGCATCAAGGTCTATCCGCGGCAGGTGGCTGGCCGCTTCCGCCGGGCCAAATGGGCCGTTCTGGCGGCCTGCCTCGCGGTCTACTACGCCGTTCCGTGGCTGCGCTGGGACCGCGGACCGGGGGCGCCGGATCAGGCCGTGCTGATCGACCTGCCCGGTCGGCGCGGCTATTTCTTCGCGATCGAGATCTGGCCGCAGGAAGTCTATCTGCTTACCGGACTCCTGATCCTCGGCGCGATCGGCCTGTTTTTCGTGACTGCCTATTTCGGGCGTCTATGGTGCGGCTACGCCTGTCCGCAGACCGTATGGACCGACCTGTTCATGCTGGTGGAACGCTGGATCGAAGGCGACCGCAATGCGCGCATCCGTCTCGACAAGGCACGATGGTCGGCCGGCAAGGCGCTGCGCAAGGCGGCGAAGCACGGGGCCTGGCTGGCGATCGCCGTCGCCACCGGTGGCGCATGGGTGTTCTATTTCGCGGACGCTCCGACGACCCTTGGCGAGATCCTGACCGGCACCGCCTCGTCGACCATCTATGTGTTCATAGGATTGTTCACCGCGACGACCTACACGCTCGCCGGGTGGGCGCGCGAGCAGGTCTGCACCTACATGTGCCCGTGGCCGCGTTTCCAGGCCGCGATGTTCGACGAGCACTCCTTCATCGTCTCCTACCGGCGGTGGCGCGGCGAGCCGCGCGGCAAGCACAAGGCAGGGACGAGCTGGGAAGGCCGTGGCGACTGCGTCGACTGCGGCAGCTGCGTCGCCGTCTGTCCCACCGGCATCGACATCCGCGACGGACAGCAGCTCGAATGCATCGGCTGCGGCCTGTGCATCGATGCCTGCGACGAGGTCATGGGCAAGCTGGAACGGCCCAAGGGCCTGATCGCGTTCGACACGCTCGCCTCGCAGCAGGCGCACGAGGCCGGGCGCGCACACAGCCACCCTTGGATCCGGCCGCGGCCGATCCTCTATCTTGGCGTCATGGCGCTGGTCGGCGGCGCGATGGTCGCGGCGCTCGTCCTGCGCGGCGACACCGAATTGCATGTCCTGCGCGACCGGGCACCGCTCTTCGTGACGCTTTCCGACGGGTCGATCCGCAACGGCTATACGATCAAGATCCTGAACAAGTCCCGCGAGGAGCGCAGCTACGCGCTCGCCATCGAGGGGATCGCGGGGGCGACCTTGTCCGTGGTGGGCGCGCAGCCAGCCCCCGGGGCGGACCGCGCGGTCGTCTCGGCGCGGCCGGACTCGGTCGCGACCTATCGCGTCTACGTGGCGGCGCCGCGCACCGGACAAGAGTCGGTGGCCCTCGTCTTCCGGCTCGCCGATGGGACGAGCGGCGCCCACGCGAGCCACACCACCAGCTTCGTCGCGCCGCGGCGCTGACGGGAGAGGACGACATGGAAACGGCGAAGCGCTCGAGCGGCCTGCCCTGGATCTATGTCGGCGGGATGGCGGTGGTGGTCGTGGTCAATGCGATCATGGTGACCCTCGCCCTGTCGACATTTTCGGGACTGTCCCACACAGGGTCCTTCGCCAGGGGGCTCGCCTATAACGAGCTTCTCGACCGGGTCGAACGGCAGGAGGCCCTCGGCTGGCAGCCGGCGATCGCGGTCGCGCCGCCATCCGCGGAGGGCGCCCGTCCGGTGTCTCTCGACATCGTGGACGGCCAGGGACGGCCGGTGACCGGCGCGATCGTCCGCGTCACACTGGTGCGCCCCGTTGGCAAGCTTGCGCCGCTCGAGCCTGTTCTTTCCGAGGTCGCGGCCGGACGATATGCGGGGAAGGTGGAGCTTCCCGCGAGCGGGCAGTGGGACGCGCGGATCTCGGTGGCGCGCGGCGGCGACCGCGCCGAATTCGTCCGCAGGATGTTCGTGCGATGACCACCGCCAGCGTCGCGGTCTCGCCTGGGTCGATCGCGGGCGCGTCGGCGGACGCGGCGCAGTGCGCCCATTGCGGGGGACCGCCGGGGCCGCGTGGCGGCCGTTTCTGCTGTCATGGCTGCGAGGCGGCATGGTCGCTCGTCGCGGGTCTTGGGCTCGATGCGTTCTACCGGCGGCGGCAGACCGCGGCAGGGTCGCTGCGCCCCGTTGGCGCGGCCGAGGACGTCGCGCCCTTCGTCCAGGAGGCAGGCGGGATCTGCAGACTGCAACTTCATGTCGACGGCCTCGACTGCGGGGCTTGCGTCTGGCTTGCCGAGACGGCGCTCGCCCGCGACCCGGCCGTTCGCGAGGCGCGCGCCAATTTCTCGACGCGTCGGCTCACGCTCGCCTGGAGCGGACCGGCCGCGCTGGGGCAGGAACTCGCCGACCGACTCGCGTCCCTCGGCTTCCGGGTCGCCCCGTTCGACGGCGCCGCGCCAGACGATGCCCAGGCGCGCCAGGAGCGCGAGTTGCTGCGCGCCATGGCGATCGCCGGTTTCGCGGCGGCGAACGTGATGCTGTTTTCGGTGTCGGTATGGTCGGGCCATGCCGGGTCGATGGGGCCGGCCACGCGCGACCTCCTGCACTGGGCCTCGGCGCTGATCGCGCTTCCCGCGATCGCGGTCGCGGGGCTGCCCTTCTTCCGGTCCGCCCTGTCGGCGATCGCGCGCGGGCGCGCCAACATGGACGTGCCGATCTCGATCGGCGTCGTGCTCGCCGCCGCGATGAGCCTGTTCGAAACCGCCAACGGCCGGCAGCACGCGTTCTTCGACTCGGCGATCACGCTGCTCTTCTTCCTGCTGATCGGCCGCTATCTCGATCTGCGGGCCCGCGGCAGGGCGCGGCAGGCGGCGCAGCATGTCGTCGCCCTGGCCGCGCGCGCGGTTCGGGTGCTGCTGCCGGATGGCACCGTCGCGACCCGCCGGCCGCAGCAGGTCGCCGTCGGCGATGTGGTTCTGGTCGCCAGCGGCGAGCGCATCCCGGTCGATGGCGAGGTGTCGCGCGGCAATGGCCTGATCGACCAGAGCGTCGTTACGGGCGAATCGACGCCGGTCGCGGCGCCACCGGGCACCGCGGTCTTCGCCGGCGCGCTCAATCTGGGCCAGCCGGTCGAATTGCGCACGCGCGCCGCCGGCGGCAGCACGCTTCTGGCCGAGATCGCGCGCCTGATGGAGGCGGCCGAATGCGGCCAAGGGAGGATCGTCGGGCTCGCCGACCGCGTCGCGCGGCACTATGCGCCCGTGGTCCATGTCGCCGGAGCGGCCACGTTCCTCGGTTGGTGGCTGTTCATGGATGCCGCGGTCCATACCGCGCTGCTGCATGCGGCCGCGGTCCTGATCATCACCTGTCCCTGCGCCCTGGCGCTTGCGGTTCCCGTCGTCCAGGTCGTCGCGTCCGGACGGCTGATGCGCCGCGGCATCCTGGTCAAGTCGGCGACGGCGCTGGAGCGTCTGGCCGATGCCGACACTGTCGTCCTGGACAAGACCGGAACGCTCACTCTCGGCCGCCCGGTGCCGATCGGCCCGATTGACGCCGCCCTCGGTCGCATGGCGGCCGGTCTGGCGCATGCAAGCCGCCATCCGCTGGCGCGCGCGCTGGTGCGGGCCTTCCCCGATGCGCCGCGCGTGGAGGGCATCGTCGAGGAGCCGGGTGCCGGATTGCGGGCCCAGACCGTGGACGGCGAACTGCGCCTCGGCAGCCGCGCCTTCTGCGGCGCCGCCGATGCGGCCGCCGCGGACAGCGGGGCGAACGGGCCGCTCGAACTCTGGTTCGCGCGACCCGGGGCGGTGCCCGAAAGCTTCCTGTTCCGCGACGCGCTGCGGCCGGACGCGGCCGAGGCGGTCGCGGGGCTTCGCGCGCGCGGCATGGATGTCGCGATCCTGTCGGGCGATCGTCCCGTCGCGGTCGCGGCGATGGCGGAACGGCTGGGGGTGACCGACTGGCGGGCCGCCCTGAAGCCGGCGGACAAGGTCGCGCGGCTTGCCGTGCTGGAAGCGTCCGGTCGCCGCGTCGCGATGGTCGGCGACGGGCTAAACG
>JBIKXN010000235.1:0-6014 GCA_044355765.1 Alphaproteobacteria bacterium | reverse complement strand
GCCGGATGGCGCGCTGCTGGCCTGCCTCGCGGCGATGGGGGCGCTCAGCACCGTGGGGTGGCTCGCCTTCACGCGGGCCTTCGCGCTGGCCGACGCGTCGGCGTTGCTGCCGATCGAATTCGTGCGTCTGCCCTGCGTGGCCGTGCTCGGGTATCTCGTCTTCGCCGAGGTGCCGGACATCTGGGTCTGGGTGGGGGCGGTGGTGATCTTCGCCGCCAGCCTGTCCATCGCCCATCGCGAGAACGCGGCGGCGCGGATGCCCCGCAAATAGGCGCGTGCGCGCCGGGCGCTTGGCCGCCACCAGCGCGGTGGTGCATTGTGGGGACGTTGCCTATTCGAAGGAGGGCCGGATGCCCAGGAACAGTCTTGCCGCGGCGCTTCTCTGCGCTGGTCTTTTCGCTGCCGGTGCCCCGGCGACCGCGCAGGACAGGGTCACCTTCGGCACCGACTGGCGCGCCCAGGCGGAACATGGCTGCTTCTATCAGGCGCAGGCCGCGGGCATCTATCGCGCCCACGGACTCGAGGTCACGATCCGCCAGGGCGGGCCGAACGTGAACCACCGCCAGCTGATGATCAACGGCGCACTCGATTTCAACATGGGATCGAACGCCTACGGCGCGCTCAACTTCGCCAAGGAAGGCATCCCGATGGTGGCCGTGGCCGCCATCTTCCAGAAGCTGCCCGCGGTGCTGATCGCGCATCCCGGCGTCGGCAACGACAGCATGGCCGCGCTCAAGGGCAAGCCGATCCTGATCTCGACCGACGCGCGCGCCACGTGGTGGCTGTTCCTCAAGCAGAAATTCGGCTTCACCGACGACCAGATCCGCCCCTACACCTTCAACCCCGCGCCGTTCCTCGCCGACCGCAACTCCGTCCAGCAGGGCTATCTGTCGTCGGAGCCCTATTCGATCGAGAAGCAGGCCGGCTTCAAGCCTGTGGTGATGCTGATCGCCGATTCCGGTTTCGCGGCCTATTCGACGCTGATCGAGACCTCGGAGAAGCTGGTCCGCGAGAAGCCGGACCTGGTGCAGCGCTTCGTCGATGCCTCGATCAAGGGCTGCTACGCCTATCATTACGGCGACCCTGCCGCGGCCAATGCGCTGATCAAGCGCGACAACCCCGAGATGACCGACGACCTGCTGGCCCATGGCCGCACGATCCTCAACCAGTACGGCATCCTCGATTCCGGCGATGCGAAGGAACTGGGCATCGGCGCGATGACCGAGGCGCGGTGGAAGGAGTTCTTCGACTCCACCGTCGCCGCGGGCGTCTATCCGGCGGGTCTCGACTGGCGCAAGGGCTTCACCACGCGCTTCGTGAACAAGCGGACGGGGATGTGAACGCGCCGCCGCTCGTCGCGCTCGGCGGCGTCGGCAAGCGTTTTGCCAACGGGGTCGAGGCCCTGGCGGGGCTCGATCTTGCGATCGGCGCGCATGAATTCGTCAGCCTGCTGGGGCCGTCGGGCTGCGGCAAGTCGACGGCGCTGCGTCTGATCGCGGGCCTCGCCGCGCCCAGCGCCGGGCGCATCGTCTGGGACGAGGCGGCTGCGGCCGCGGCGCGTGCGCCGGGCGGCATCGGCTTCGTGTTCCAGGAACCCACGCTGATGCCCTGGTCGAGCGCGCTGGGCAACGCGATGCTGCCGCTGCGCCTCGCCGGCGTGCCGCGCGCCGAGGCCGCGCGGCGCGCCGCCGCCGCGCTCGAGGCGGTGGGGCTGGCGGGCTTCGAGCGCGCGGTGCCGCGCGAATTGTCGGGCGGCATGCGCATGCGCGTGTCGATCGCCCGCGCGCTGGTCACCAGGCCGCGGTTGCTGCTGATGGACGAGCCCTTCGCCGCGCTGGACGAGATCACGCGCTGGAAGCTCAACGACGACCTGCTGGCGCTGTGGTCGGCGCAGCGCTTCGCGGCGGTCTTCGTCACCCATTCGGTTTTCGAATCCGTCTATCTCGGCGAGCGCGTGGTTGTGATGGGCAGGCGTCCGGGGCGCGCCGTCGGGGAACATCGCCTGATGGAGCCGGCGCCGCGCGAGGCCGGCTACCGCACCTCGGCTCGCTACGCCGCCGAATGCCGCGCGGTCTCCGGTCTGCTCGCCGCAGCGATCGCGGCGTCCGCGCCATGACCCGCGGCGTGCGCCTCGCGCGGATCGCGGCGCCGGCGCTCCTCGGCGTCCTGGCGCTGGCGGCGTGGGAGGCCGCGGTCCGGCTCAACGACATCCCGCACTATCGTCTGCCCGGTCCGGTGCTTATCGCCCGCACGCTGGTCGCGGACTGGAGCGGGCTCTGGGCTGCGCTGCTGGTGACGCTGGGGATCGCGGCGATGGCGATCGCGGCGGCCGTCGTGCTGGGCGTGGCGCTGGCTGTCCTCTTCGCCCAGTCGCGCTGGCTCGCCCGAGCGCTTTTCCCCTATGCCGTGGTGCTGCAGGTGACGCCGGTGGTGGCGATCGCGCCGCTGATCATCATCTGGGCGCAGGACGCGACGCTGGCGCTGCTGATCTGCGCCTGGATCGTCGCCTTCTTTCCGATCCTGTCCAACACCGCGACGGGTCTCGACGCTGCCGACCGCAACCTCGTCGACCTGTTCCGGCTCTATGGCGCGTCGCGCTGGCAGACCTTGCTGCGGCTGCGGCTGCCCGCGGCGCTGCCCTATTTCTTCGCCGGCCTGCGCGTCTCGGGCGGACTCGCGCTGATCGGCGCGGTGGTCGCGGAGTTCGTCGCCGGCACCGGCGGCACCGGATCGGGGCTCGCCTATGTCATCCTGGAATCGGGATACCGGCTGCAGATCCCCAGGATGTTCGCGGCGTTGACGCTGATCTCCGCGGCCGGCGTCGCGATCTTCGCGCTGCTGGGACTCGTCGCGCGGCTTGCGCTGCGCCGCTGGCACGAGACCGCAGGCGCGGGCGAGGATTGACCGCGGCCCGATCGCCGGGCCCGATCAGCGCGGCGCAGGCGCGAGGAACGCGGCCACGCCGGCGACCGCCTCGGCGATGCCGACCCGCTCTACCGCCACGCCGGGCGGGAAAGCGCCCTTGAGCCGCGAGGGCAGGCGCGAATCGAGCATCACGAAGACGCCACGATCGTCGGCGCGGCGGACCAGCCGGCCGAAGGCCTGCTTGAGCTTGAGCCGCGTCAGCGTGTCGTCATAGGCGCTGCCGCCCATCGCGGCCTTGCGCGCCTTGTGCAGGATGGTCGGACGTGGCCAGGGCACGCGGTCGAAGACGATCAGCCGCAGGCTGCGGCCGGGCACGTCGACGCCGTCGCGCACCGCGTCGGTGCCGAGCAGGCAGGCATCCTCCTCGGCGCGGAAGATGTCGATCAGCGTGCCGGTGTCGAGCGCGTCGACATGCTGGGCGTAGAGCGGCAGGCCGGCGGCCTCCAGGTCGCGGGCGATCAGCCCGTGGACGCGGCGCAGCCGGCTGATCGCGGTGAACAGGCCCAGCGCGCCGCCGCCGCTGGCGAGGAACAGCGCGCGCACGGCGCCGGCGACGCGCTCGGGCTCGTCGCGCCCCAGGTCGGTCACGACATAGACGCGCGTCTGGCTGGGATAGTCGAACGGCGAGGGGACGCTGGCGCGGGTGGCCACCGGCAGATGCGCGGCCCCGCTGCGCGCCGTCGCCACGGCCCATGCCTTCTCGGCGTCGTCGCCGCCGTCGGTCAGCGTCGCGGACGTGACGAGCGCCCCTTGCGCGGGCCGCAGCACGGCCGCGGCAAGCGGTTCGGTCGGATCGAGCCAGCGCCGCTGGAAGGCGACGTCGCGGTCGCGGCCGTCGTCGCGCTCGACCTCGAACCAGTCGACGAACTGCTCAGGCGTGTCGACGGCGAGCGCCTGCAGCATGCCGCGCCAGGCGAGCACCTGTCCGCTCAGGCGGCGCTCGAGGCCGCGTATCGCCGCCTCGATCCGCCCGCGCGTCGCGCTGTCGAGATCCTTCGCCTCGCGCTCGAGCTTGGCGTGCAGCGCCGCGACGAGCTTGCGCATCGGCCCGGACAGCTCTGCCAGGGCGGCGTCGAGTTCGATCGCCGCCTCGCCGAGGCCCTCGACGAGCGGTCGCACGCCGGCCTCGAGCGAGAAACCGTCGCCGACATCCTTGGCGCGCGCATAGACCTGCTGGCGCACGGCGGCGAGGAAGATCTCCGCCGGGCCGACCGCGTTGGCCGGCCGAAGACGCTTCTCCCAGCCGGCGGCAGGCAGGGCGCGCGCTGCCTCCTCGACCGCCGCGATCAGGCCGCCGGCTTCGCCGTCGTCGGCGAGCAGGTCGCCGATGCGCCGCGCGAGGCCGCGCGCCCGGCTGCGGCGCGCGCCGCCTTCTGCACCGATCAGCCAGCGCCGCAGCTCGACCGTCTCGTCGCCGGACAAGGTCGCGGCGAAGGCGGAATCCGCCGCGTCGAACAGGTGGTGCCCCTCGTCGAAGACGTAGCGCGCGGGCAGCTGGCGCTCGTCGAGCCCCCCGGCCGCGGCCTGCACCAGCACCAGCGCGTGGTTGGCGATGACGATGTCGGCGCGGCGCGCGCGGCGGATCGTCTTCTCGATCAGGCAGCGGCGGTAATGCGTGCAGGCCGAGTGGATGCACTCGCCGCGCTGGTCGGCGAGGCCGCGGGTACGGCCTTGGCCCAGAATGTCGGCAAGCCAGGCCGGAAAATCGCCGCCGACCATGTCGCCGTCGCGCGACGCTTCGGCCCAGCGCGCGACCAGCCCGAGCGCGATCGCCTCCAGCGGCCGGCCGGGCGCGCCCTGCGCGGCCTCCTCGAGATTGAGCAGGCAGAGATAGTTCTCGCGGCCCTTGCGCAGCACGACCTTGCGCCGCTTGGTCTCAGGATCGGCGTAGAGCCGGTCGAGTTCGCGGTCGATCTGGTGCTGCAGGTTGCGGGTGAAGGTCGAGACCCAGACCGGGGCGCCGTTCTTCTCCGCCCACAGCGTCGCTGGGGCGAGATAGCCCAGCGTCTTGCCGACGCCGGTCCCGGCCTCGGCCAGGACCAGGCGCGGCTCGTCCTCGTGTTCGCGCGGGGCGAAGGCGAAGCTGGCCGCGGAGGCGTAGTCGGCCTGCTGCGGTCGCGCCTCGGCGCCGGGGCCGAGCAGCTTGACCAGCCGCGCGCGCGCCTCGACCGGTTCGACCGGGCGATCGCCTGGAGCCGCGTCGGGGGCGAACTCCGCCCATTCGCCCAGGCGGTTCCAGACCGCGAGCGCCCGCCCATCCTCGGGTTGCGGCTGAGGATCGGCGTCGAGGGCCGCGAGCACGGCGCGGCCCCAGCGCCAGCCCGCCCGCATCATCAGCCTGGCGAGGGGCGCCAGCGCAGGGTCGGCGCGCAGATGCGGCTGCGCGATCTCGTCGAGCAGCAGCGCGGCGATCCTGGGCAGGCAGGCGGCTTCGGCTTCGAGTCCATGCGGCGCCGGCAGGCCAAGCGCGCGGGCCAGCCCGGCCGGTGTGGGCAGGCAGAACCGCGCCGGCCGCACGAAGGCGAAGAGTTCGAGCAGGTCGAAGGCGGGAAAGCTCTCGACACCGAGCCGGCGCGCGGTCGCGCGCAGATGCACCAGCAGCGGCGCTTCGCCGGCCAGCCTTTCGGCCACCCGCCCCGCCTCCAGCGTCTCCACGCGGCCGTCCGGCGCCCGCCAGGCCGCCCGCCCGGCGCGCGCGGCCAGCGCGGGCGGGGTGTCGCGGTCGATCTCGGTCCAGGTCTCCATCTGCGCGGGGCACATTACGCCCGGATGCCGCCGGGCGGGGGAGCGATCTTGGCGCATGGCGGGGCGCATCGGGAGGAGGCTGCGCGCGGAAGGTTGAAAATCCGCCGCGAACGGGCATGTTCCCGACGATGGAAAATCTGTTTGCCGAGTTCTCCGCCCCCCTGACCGGCTTCGTCGAGACGCATGCGGCCATGGCCGGTCCGATCGTCTTCGTCATCTGCTTCCTCGAATCCCTCGCCATCGTCAGCGCGATCGTGCCGGCGACCGTGCTGCTGATCGGGATCGGCGGGCTCGCCACCGCCGGATTGCTCGACCTGGGCACGCTGTCGGTCTGGGGGATCGCC
>JBIKXN010000234.1:0-6057 GCA_044355765.1 Alphaproteobacteria bacterium | reverse complement strand
CGCGACCTCGGCGCCGCCATCGGCGATGCGCGCACCCTCGCGCGCGACGCGAGCCGGCTGATCGCCAGCGCGCAACCGGCGATGGGCGATCTCAGGCAGGGCATCCAGTCGATGTCGCGCATGGCGACCGAACTCGAGACGCTCGCGCGCGACGCGGGTCCGCCGATCCGCAATCTGGGCGAACAGAGCCTGCTGGAGTTCTCGCAATTCGTCGCCGAGGCGCGTCTGCTGGTCGCCTCGCTCAATCGCCTGTCGATGCAGATCGAGCGCGATCCGGCGCGCTTCCTGTTCGGCGACCAGACGCGCGGGTTCGAGCCCGCGAGCCGCGAAGGACGTACGAAATGATCGCGCGACGCCTCCTCGTCTCCGGCCTCGCCGCCGCCGGGCTCGGCGCGTGCTCCGGCCTGCTGCCCGGACAAGGCGAGCCCGGCCCGATCTACACGCTCGCCCCCAGGACCGCCGGACGCCTGCCCGGCCCGCCCGTCGGCTGGCAGCTGCTGGTCGACCTGCCGGCCGCCGCGGCGGGCCTCAACTCGCAGCGCATCGCCCTGCAACCCACGCCCTCCAGCCTTCAATATCTGGCGCGCGCGTTCTGGACCGACGCCGTGCCGACCATGGTCCAGGGGCATCTCGTCGAGGCGTTCGAGGGCTCGGGCCGCATCGTCGCCGTCGCCCGCGAGACGGTACGGCTGCGCCCGGATTTCGTGCTGCAGAGCGAGATCCGCGAATTCGCCGCTGTCTACGCGCCGGACGCCGCGCAGCCTCCTTCGGCCCGCATCCGGATCATGGCGCGCCTGGTCCGGATCGCCGACCGTTCGATCGTCGCCGCGGCGCAGTTCGAAGACACGTCCCGCGCCCGCGGCCACGGCACCGAGGCGATCGTCGGCGCCTTCGATCTCGCGCTCGCGCCGGTACTCGACCGCATCGTCGAGTGGACGCTGCG
This sequence comes from Alphaproteobacteria bacterium, assembly GCA_044355765.1. GTDB lineage: Bacteria > Pseudomonadota > Alphaproteobacteria > CACIAM-22H2 > CACIAM-22H2 > CAIOSQ01. The sequence continues at coordinate 5,114 of JBIKXN010000234.1, read as the reverse complement.
CGCGCCGGGCGCGCCGGCGCGCCCGGCCGGCTGAGCGCGGCCATGGAACAGCCTTCGACCGGCGGAACCGCCGCGCGCATCCGCGCCAAGCTCGAGGCTGCGCTGGCGCCCGAGCGGCTGGAGATCCGCGACGAATCCCATCTGCACGCCGGCCACGCCGGCGCGCGTGCCGGCGGCGAGAGCCATTTCGCCGTGACGATCGTGGCGGCGGCCTTCGCCGGCCACGACCGCATCGCGCGTCACCGCATGGTGCACGCCGCGCTGGCCGACGAACTGCGCGCCCAGGTGCACGCCCTCAAGCTCCGCACGCTGGCGCCGGGCGAGACGCCGCGCGGCTGAACGCGGCGGCTCAGCCGGACGCGACGTCGCGCGCGACCCGCAGCAGCGCGACCTGGAGGCGGCGGCGGCGCACGACCTCGAAACGCAGCCCGTGGAAGACGAACACCTGCCCGACCTCGGGAATGATTCGCGATTCGTGGATCACCAGGCCCGCGGCCGTCGCCGCCGGTCCATCGGGCAGCGACCAGCCGAGTTCCCGGTTGAGGTCGCGGATGGTGACCGCCCCGTCCACCAGCCAGCTGCCATCGGGCTGCGGCAGCACCCCGCGCATGCGGACCTCGTGGCGTTCGGCGATGTCTCCGACGATCTCCTCGAGGATGTCCTCCAGCGTCACGATCCCCATCAGCACGCCGTATTCGTCGACCACGACGGCGAAATGCTCGCGCCGGCGCCGGAACGCGCGCAGCTGGTCGAGCAGCGTCGTGGTGTCGGGCACGAACCAGGGGCGGGCCGCGATCTCCGCGATCGACAGATCCTCGGCGCGGCCGCCCGCGCTGCGCAGGGCGCGCAGCAGCGCGCGCGCATGCATGACGCCGACGATGTTCTCGCGGCTGCCGCGATAGAGCGGGATGCGCGTGTGCGGGCTCGCCAGCGCCTGTTCGAGCAGCGACGCTGGGGCCTGGTCGATGTCGAGCGCGGTCACGCGGTTGCGATGGACCATGATCTTGCCGACGGTGACCTCGCCGAGATCGAGCACCGAGCGCAGCATCTGGCGTTCCTCGCGCCGCGGCACGTCGACCGGCGACGCATGCCGGTCGAGCTCGCCGCGCAGCGCCTCTTCGGCGCGCTCGATGCGCGCGCGCGGCGCGGCCCCCGCGCCCGAGCGTCCGATCGCGGCGGCGAGGCGCGCACGCGACGCCGCGAACCATCCGGCGGCCGGATCGAGCAGGGGCAGCAGCGACGCCAGCACCGGCGCGGTCGCGAGCAGGGCCCGCTCCGGATGCGCGCGGGCAAACGCACGCGGCAGCGCTTCGGCGAGCGCGCTCATGGCCAGGAACGCGCCGAAGGCGGCGGTCGCCGCGCCGGCCGGCCCGGCGGCGGCGCCGAGCGCGGCCGCGAGGGCGGCACCGACGCCAAGCGCCACGCGCGCCGTCGCCCGCAGCGTGGCCACATCGCGCGGGCGGCGGTCGATCAGCAGCAGGGCGCGCGCAGCCCGCGGATTGCCGCGCTCGGAGAGCGCGGCGACGCCCCGGCGCGAGGCGCTGGCGATCGCGGCCGCGCCGACGGCGGCGAGCGCCGCGAGCGCGCAGGCCAGCACGCCGCCCGCCGCGGCGAGCATCCAGGCGAAGGCAGGCACCGCGCCGCTCATCGGCGGCGGATCACGACGCTCCCGCGCCGGCCAGCAGGCGCCGCACGGGTTCGGCCGGGACGTCGTGGGCGACGAACGCCGCGCCGATCCCGCGCGCGAGGACGAAGGTCAGCCCGCCACGCGCCTTCTTGTCCTGGGCCATCAGCGCGAGCAGGCGGTCGATGCTCCAGGCGCCTTGCGGCAGGGCCACGGGCAGGCCGGCGGCGGCGACATGGGCGCGGACCCGCGCGGCATCCGTCGGCGGGCAGAGGCCCAGCGACACGGACAGGTCGAAGGCCATGCACATCCCGAGCGCCACCGCCTCGCCGTGCAGCAACCCGTCGTCGAACCCCATCGCCGCCTCGAAGGCATGCCCGAAGGTATGGCCCAGATTGAGCAGCGCGCGTTGCCCGGCCTCGCGCTCGTCGGCGCCGACGACGCGCGCCTACGCCCGACAGCTCTCGGCGACGGCATGGGCGCGCGCGGCGGCGTCGCCGGCCAGCAGCGCCGCGGCGTTCGCTTCGCACCACGCGAAGAAGGCGGCGTCGCCGAGCAGTCCGTATTTGACGATCTCCGCGTAGCCGGCCGCGAGTTCCCGCTGCGGCAGCGTCGCCAGCGCGTCGAGGTCGCACAGGACCAGCCGGGGTTGGTGGAAGCTGCCGATCAGGTTCTTGCCCTGGGGCGCGTCGACGGCGGTCTTGCCGCCGACGGCGCTGTCGACCTGCGCCAGCAGCGTCGTCGGCGCCTGGACGAAATCGACGCCGCGCAGCAGCAGGCTGGCCGCCAGACCGGCGATGTCGCCGACCACCCCGCCACCGAGCGCCACCAGGATCGAGCGTCGTTCGGGCCGCAGGTCGAGCAGCCGGTCGAGCAGCCGTCCCAGCTCCGCCCAGGTCTTGGTGCGCTCGCCCGCCGGCAGCACGATGCGGTGCACCTCGACGCCCGCAGCGGCGAAGCCGGCCTCCAGCCGCGCGGCATGCAGATCCGCCACCACGTCGTCGGTGACCACGAAGACGCGCCGCTCGGCGAGCAGCGGCGCCGCCAGCGCGGCGCCGCGCTCCAGCAGCCCGCGCCCGACATGGATCTCGTAGCTGCGCGCCCCCAGCTCGACCCGCACCACTTCGTTCATTCCATGCCTCCCGTCGCGCCCTGGCGAAGACGCAGCGCATCGATGACCCGGTCGACAGTCGCATCGGGCGGCGAATCGTCGCTTTCGACGACGACATCGGCCTCGCCATAGACCGGGTGCCGGATCGCCATCAGGCGTTCGAGAACCGCGCGCGGATCGCCCTGCTTGAGCAAGGGCCGGTTGCTGCGCCGCGCGACCCGCCGCAGCAGCACCTCGATGTCCGCGCGCAGCCAGACCGAAATCCCCCAGCGGCGGATCGCCGCCCGGGTCTCGGCGTCCATGAAGGCGCCGCCGCCGGTAGCCAGCACCAGCGGCCTGCCTTCCTCCAGCAGGCGCAGGATCACGCGACGCTCGCCGTCGCGGAAGGCAGGCTCGCCGAAACGCGCGAAGATCTCCTCGATCGTGCAGCCCGCCGCGCGCTCGATCTCCGTGTCAGCGTCGAGGAATTCAAGCCCCAGCCGCTGGGCGAGACGACGGCCGATCGAGGATTTCCCGGCCCCCATCAGCCCAACCAGCACGACGCTGCGACCGGCGAGCCCAAGGTCGGGCACGGGGGGGGCTGGCGGGTCGGGGAGGTCCTGGATCACGGTTCCGGCCTTGAATTCGTCACCGTCCCTCTGTAGCAGAACCGGCAAGCGCCCGGCAGCATCGCTCGCCATGCCGCGCGCGGGGTCCGGATCCGCATGCTGCGCCGCCTCCTTCTCCTTGCCTTCCTGGTCGTCGTCCTCGGCGCCGCGCTCGGCATCGCCGCGCTCGGTTTCGTCGACCTGCCGGTGCCGACCGAACGGGTAGAGAAAGCGATCCCCGGTGACCGACTTCCGCGCTAGAGCCGTCTGCGCCGCGCTAGCGGCCATCCTGTTCGCGGCCTCGGCCGCGGCGCAGTCCAACCGGCCGATCCGCCTGATCCCCGGCGGCGATTCGCTGCCCGCGCCCGAGCGGGCCGAGCGCGGGGTACGCAACGACGGCGCGCTGGCGCCCACCGAGCGCGACATCGCGGGCATCCTGGACTTCGCGACCGGCGCGCTGCCGGCGACGCTGTGGACGGGGTCGACCCGGCGCATCGTCGACCCGCTGCTCGGATCCGCCGCCGTGACGCGCTACGCGACGCTGCGCGATCTCTCGCACCGCGTCCTCGCCTCGCCGGCCAATCCGCCGGCGACCGATCCGGGCGAAGCGCTCGCCGATTTCGGCGCCCTGCGCGCGGCGGCGCTGCTGCGCCTGGGCGAAACCGACGCGGCGCGGAGGCTCGCGGCGCGGGTCCTGCGCTTCCAGCCCGATGAACCGACGGCCAACGCTGTGCTGCGCGAGACCATGTTCCTCGCGCCCGATCCCGGCGAAGCCTGCGAGCAGGTGCGCGCGACCGCGGCGCTGGCGGCGCAGCCGGACTGGGCGCGCGCGCTGGTCGCCTGTCAGGCGATCGCGGGCGACATAGCGCGCGCGCGGCTCGGCCTGTCGCTGCAGCGCGCGCAGAAGATGGCTGCCGACGACTGGCTCGAGCGCCTGGTCGCATATCTCGACGGCGCGCCGCGCGCCCTGGAAGGCGCGAAGGCCGATCTGCGCGGCCATCACCTGCCGCTTTTCGCGGTCGCCCGCACCGTCCCGCCGACCGCCGCGCTGCCGACCCTGTCGCCGGCCATCCTGATGGCTCTCGCCACCAATCCGGCCTTCCCGATCGACACGAGGCTGCGCGCCGCCGAGATCGCAACCGGATCCTTCGGCATCGATGGCGGCATTCTCGCCGAGCTCTACGCATCCGTCGCCTTCCAGCCGCGCGAGGCCGCGGATCTTCCCGGCTTCGCGGCCCAGGAACCGGGACCGCGCGGCCGCGCCGCGCTCTATCGCCACGTGCGCAACCAGGTGGCCGGTCCGGTCCGCGCCAGCGCCTTCGCCCAGGCCGTCGCCGCCGCCGATCGCCGCGGCGTCGGACGCGCCTTCCGCCGCGCCGCGATCGACCTCGTGCGCGAGATCCCGCCGACCAGCGACGCCGCGGAAAACGCGCTGCTGATCGCGCGCACGCTGCTGATCGAACGCCACACCGCCGAGGCGACCCAGTGGTACGGTGTGCTCGACGTCGGTGCCGGGCCGTCCGACGGCGCCGCGCTGCTGCGTCCGCTGCTCTTCCTGGCCGGCGTGCCGCTGCCCGAGATGGGCAGCCCGGCGACGATGACGGCGTGGAAGGCGCTCCAGGGGCGGCTCGACCCGCAGCGTGCCGCCGCGCGCGTGCGGATGCTACGCGTCATGATGGAGGCGGTCGGCGCCCGGGCGCTCGAACTCGAGGAACCCGGCGAACCGATGCCCGCGCCGCCCGCCTCGGCCGCGCTCGACGCCTTGCGCCGCGCCGCCGAGCAGAAGCTGATG
>JBIKXN010000233.1:0-6058 GCA_044355765.1 Alphaproteobacteria bacterium | reverse complement strand
CCGCTCTCCGCCACGATAGCGCCGGAAGATCACGCTCGCCCGCACCGGGTCGATCCAGCCACGGGCCGCGAATGCCGGGGACTCCAGGATCCCTTCGACCATCGGCGCCCAGGCGGCGGCCAGCCATTCGCGCTGCGGTGTCTGGACCTCGCGCTTGCGCGCGAAGGCCAGTTCCTCGCCGACCAGTTCGGCCGCCATCTCGCGGAAGAGCAGCTTCGTGACGTCCCCCGAGATCAATCGTGGCACGGGCACGGTGTAGGCGAATTCGACCAGGCGGTGATCGAGGAACGGCACGCGCAGTTCGCGCGAGCGCGCCATCGACATGCGGTCGTTGAACCTCAGCCCGCGCGGGATCTTCGCGTGCAGAAGGTCGCGCGCGGCCGCGGCCCGGACCGGATGGTCGAAGGCCTCCGCGTAGCCCGGCACGGCAAGCAGGTCCGCGCGACGGCGCAGCGCGGGATCGATCGCCGCGACCGCGGTCGCGACGGTGCCGTCGATCGAGACCGCGTCGTCGGACCGGATACGACCTTCCGCCAGGGCCCGGTACTTGCCGTAGCCGAGAAAGCTCTCGTCGACCCCGTTGCCGTCGAGCAGGACGACGACCCCGGCTTCGGCCGCGGTGCGGTAGAGCGGATCGTAGCCGATCACCGGAACGCCGCCGAACGGCTCTGCCTGACGGCGCAGCGCGTCGGGGAGGGCCTGACGGATGCCGGCCTCGGAGAGGCTGGCCACATGCAGCCGCGCGCCGCCCGCCGCGCGCCGCGCCCAGTCGCGTTCCGAATAGGGCGGCTCGTGATCCTGGGTGAAGACATGCAGATCGGGGATCGTGCGCGCGGCGAGGGCGCAGAGAACCGAGGAATCGACGCCCCCGGACACGTTGAGGCCGACCGGGACATCGGCGACGAGATGCTCGGTCACCGCCTGCTCGACCAGCGATCGGGCACCCGCCAGCCAGTCATGCCCGGCGCCGATGGCGCGGCGCCGCACCGCCGCGGGAAAATCGTACCAGCGCGAGATCCGCAGGCTGCCGTCGCGAAGATCCAGCCGCGCCGAGCAGCCGGGCGGCAGCGACTCGATTCCGCGGAAGAAGGTACGCGGGGTGGCGTCGTAGAGGCCGGTCTCGAGATAGGTCCTGATCGTGTCCTCGTCGGGCTGGCGCGGCACGTCCGGCAACGCGAGAAGCGCGGGGATCTCGCTCGCCGCGACGAGGCCGCCGTCGCCGAGCCGCGCGAAATAGAGCGGCTTGATGCCGAAACGGTCGCGCACGAGGTGGAGCGCATGTCCATCGCGGTCGTGGACCGCGAAGGCGAACATCCCGACGCAGTCGTGCAGCATCGCCTCGCCACGCGCGGCGAAGCCCTCGAGCAGCACTTCCGTGTCGCTGTCGCTGCGCCACCCCGCCGGCGGGCACATGCCCGGCCGCAGCCGCCGGAAATTCACCACCTCGCCGTTATAGGCGATCGTCCATCGGCCGTCGGCGCTCGCCATCGGCTGGCTGGCCGCGGCGGACAGGTCGAGGATCGACAGGCGCAGATGTCCGAGCGCCAGCCTTCCGCCATCCAGGCTCGCGACCGCCCGGGCGTCGGGGCCGCGGTAGGCCATGGCGTCGAGCGCGACGTCGACCTCTGCCGCACCCGCGCCGCCGGGACGCCAGATGGCGACGAGGCCGCACATCAGGCAGCCTCCCGCAGGGCGAAGCGTCCGTCGATCCAGTCGGCCCCGGCATAGGTGCCCGCGCGCAGGCGGTCGAGGCAGGCCCGGAACTGCGACGCGCGCTGGATCAGCGAATGGCGCGCGAAGCATGCCTCCTGACCCTGGACGGCGATGCGGGCGGCACGCGCCGGATCGCGCCGCAGATCGGCGACGATGTCGGGCAGCCCCTCCGGCTCCACCTCGACATGCGTCTCGCCGTTGCGGAAGCCAAGCCCCGCGAATCCGACCGGCGGCGTACAGAGCATCACCGCGCCCGCGGCCGGGATCTCGAAGAACTTGCGCACGGGAATGCCGAAGCCGCCGCGCGCGGTGAACACGAAGCGCGTGTCGGCGAGGCTGTCGAAGAAGCTCTGCTGATAGACCCGCTGCGGCAAGGATCGCGAGAACACGGGCGCGCCGAGCCGACGCAGGATCCTGAAGAGGGCGAATATCCGCTTCGGCGCCATCCCGAGACCCGAACGCCGCAGCGCCTGCATCGCGCGCGCGCGCAGCACGTATTCCGCGCCGGGCACCGCGATCTCGCTGGCGCGCGCGTCGAGGGCGCGGAACGCGAACTCCGCCTCGCCGACGAAATGGACCGCCGTCAGCACCCGCTCCGGCCGGGCCGCGACGAAATCGGCGAAGCTGTCGGAGAGCCGCGCGGCCTTGCGCCTGAAATGCCTTTCCTCGCGGGCGAAGTCCGGCAGTTCGCCGATCGACGAGACGAATTGCCGGTTGGGGCCGAGGACATGCAGCCGCAGCGCCTCCAGCCGCTCCATCTGGGCCGGTGTCGTGGCGTAATAGTCGTAGTTCAGCAGCGAGGCGATGCGCAGGCCGGTGTCGACCCGCCCCGCATTGGCGTCGATGTCGGTCAGGAACGCGCCGAGTTCCGGGCCCAAGGACGGCAGGACGGTGAAGCGACGCAGATAGTCCAGCATTCCCTCGGCCGCCCGCGCGCCGACGGACAGCAGCGGGACATGCGGGCCGAAGACGACCGCGTCGAACGGGCCGTTGCCGTCGACGAAGCGCAGGATGCCCCGCCCCAGCGTCTCGCGCGCCGTGTAGCCGGGGCCGTAGAACATGGCGTCGGGCACGGCGGCGCGGATCAGGAGCGGCATCAGCGTGGCCGTCGGATTGATGGCGCGCGCGGCGACGTCGACATAGAGGAGCCTCACGGCACGCCCCCCTGCCGCCGCTGCGCGAGGACAGCGGCGACGGCCTCGCGGATCGACGCGACGCCGAGACGGCCGATGCCGACCAGCACCGAATATTTCAGCTCCGGGCCGAAGAGCCGCGGGCCAAGGCTGTACTCGATGATCCGCAGTTCCAGCCCGGCCTGCGCGAACAGTTCCGGCCTGGTGTAGCCGGAAGCGCCCGCGCCCGAGAGATAGACGGTGCTGCCGAGCACCTGGAGGCGCCGGATCAGGCGTTCGGTCGCCCGCCAGCCTTCGAGACCCAGCTCCGTTCCGCGGCGGGTCTCCGTCGCGATCCCGAGCCGGCGGGCGATGCGGGTGCAGTTGGCGATGTTGAGGTCCGCGAGACTGTCGAACTTCCAGAAGTCCTCGGCGAATTCGCCGAGCAGGCCGGCCACGTCGGCGTAGTGCGGCAATCCGCCGAGATTGACCTCCACCGCGCGCAGGACCTTCCGGAACTGCTTCTCGTCTTTCACATACCGCTTGTCCGCTATCCGTTCGTCGCCGCCATGCTGGACCGGCAGCGACCAGCGCCATGAATTCGTGCCGTCCCCGACGGGGATCTCGACGCCGTTGACGACGGACTGCTTGGGATAGCGGACATCGTCCGAGAAGACGAAGATGTCGGACATCATCATCTTCTCGAAATAGCCGAACCACGGGAAGAAATTCGGCTGGTGGCCCGCGACGACGGGTCCGGCGCCGGTCACGGCCGCGCTCATGGCTCGACCCTCGTGACGTTCGGCCGGCCATGATCGGCCAGCAGGCGGTCGTAGCCGGCGGCGCAGGCCCGCGCACGGCCATCGATGCACCTGTCGACACGCGCGCGCGGCGGCAGCGGTTCGGGCGGCCACCACTCGGGATGCGTGAGCGCGTAGAGGTTGCGCGTCGCCGGATCGGCGACGACCTCGGCCAGCGGCCGGAAACGCCAGATGCCGTTGCTGTCGGAGCAATAGGTGGCGCGCGCGCGCCACACCGGGGCGCTGGCGTTGACCATGCCGCAGGACCGCTCCGCCTCGAGGGCGGGAACCGCGTAGGTCGTCGGGTTGTGAAGCGAGAAGACCCCCACCGGGCAGCCCAGGAGATCGCCGAGGACCGCGGCCTGACATTCGAGGTCGCGCGCAGGATCCGCGGCGGCGCCGCCGTCGAAATGCAGCCCGATCTGGTGCCCGAGGTCGCGGATGCCGGTCAGCGCCCGCAGACAGGACGCCTCGAACGGATTGTAGAACGGCGAGCCCATGAGCACGAAATAGCTCGCCCGCAATCCGCGCGCGGCCTCCAGGCGGGCGAGCGCCAGGGCGCGCTGCGGCGACATGTCGATGTCGTGGCGCCACAAGGCGTCGCCTTGCGCCGCCAGTTCCTCCCCGAAGAGCCGGAAGCGGAACCGCGCCGCCGCCGCGTCGAGCAGGACCTGATAGCGCGCCTCGGTGAAATCGGCCTGGCCCGACATGCCTGTCGCGGCGGCGGCCGATACGGATCGCGGATGCTGCGGAGCCATGGCGCCTCACGCGGTCATGTGTTGCGCGAGAGCCATCGCGTGGAAGCGCCCCTGCGCCCCCATCAGCTGCGCCCAGTCGCCCGTTTCCACGACCTGTCCCCGTTCGAGGACATAGATGCGGTCAGCGCCGCGCACGCTCGCGAGGCGATGGGTGACCACCAGGATCCCGTAGCGGCCCTGGAGCGACCGCAGGCTGGCCATCACCTCCCGCTCGCTCTCGGAATCGAGGGCGCTGGTCGGCTCGTCGAGCAGCAGCACGATCGGATCGGCCAGCAGGGCGCGCGCGATGGCGAGCCGCTGGCGCTGACCGCCCGACAGCAGAACGCCCTGGTCGCCGATCACCGTGTCGTAGCCGCGCGGCAGATCCATGATGAAGCCGTGGGCATGGGCCCGCCGCGCCGCATCCTCGATATCCGCGAGCGGGGCATCCGGGCGCGCCAGCGCGATGTTCTCGCGGATCGACGCATGAAAGAGCACCGTCTCCTGTGGGACATATCCGACCGCGCGCCGCCAGGCCGAGGGCGCGAGCCGCGCGCCGTCCAGCGCCCCGAGCCGGATCGTTCCAGCCGTCGGCTCCACGAACCGCAGCAAGAGATGCACCAGCGTGGATTTTCCGGCCCCGGAACTGCCGACGATGCCGACCAGGCCGGGAACCGGGATCTCCAGATCGACGCCGCTCAGCACGGCCGCCCGTCCGGAATATCCCGCCGAGACCCCGGCCAGGCGCAAAGTCGTCGGCAAGACCGGCGGCGCGAAAGCGTCGTCGCCGTCGGGCTCGCGCGCCGTCTCCGCCTCCGCGGCCAGGGCCTGAAGCGAGTCGATCGCCGGCGCATAGGCCTTCAGGTTGTGGACATGCGTCTGCAGGGTGACGATCCGCGGGAAGAGACGCGCGAAGAGCGCCATCACCACCAGCAGGTCCGCCGCCCCGATCGCGGCGGCTTCGGTCGCCAGGACCAGGAGCGCGGCGACCCCGACGATGGCGACGAACTCGAACAGCGCCCGCACGAGGCCGGGCTGGAAGCCCGCGGTCGCGAGCGCGTCGCCCAGATCCTCCGCGATCTTCCGGACCCGGGCGACGGCGCGCGCCTCGCCGGCGCTCGCCTTCACCATCTTGATGCCGGCGACATGTTCGCCGACCGCCGCCTGCAGGGAGAGGCTGAGGGGACCGATGGCCTTGCCCACCCGCGCCGAGACCCGGTAGAGCGGCGCCAGCGCGAACACGGCCACCGCCGCGATCGCCGCCAGGCCCAATGTCGCGCGCCAGGACAGCGTCAGCGCGAAGGCGGTGTAGACGACCGCCACCACGATGGCGGCGAGAAGCTGCGCCACGGTGATGAAGCCGGCCGCGAGCCGACCCGTCTCGGTCACGATGCTGCCGACGAGATCCCCGGCGCGGTGTCCGGTGAGAAACGGCCAGCGCGCGGTCATGAAGGCCTGGAAGAGCCGGACCTGCCAGCCCGTGGCGTAGCTGCGGCTCAGCCGCGCGGTCCACCAGGACAGCAGGATGGCGAGCGCCGCCTGCGCCGCGGCGGCGACGGCGATCAGCCACAGGATCGCCGTGGGACCGGTGCCGAAGCCGGCGGCCGTGGCGACCGCCTCGGCGAAGGCCGCGAGACGGCCCGGCGCATCCGAAGCGGCGACACCAAGCCGGACCAGGAGCGGAAGCAGCAGGGCG
>JBIKXN010000232.1:0-6071 GCA_044355765.1 Alphaproteobacteria bacterium | reverse complement strand
CCGGTCGGCCGCTGGTCGCCGAGATCAACGTCACGCCGCTCGTCGACGTGATGCTGGTGCTGCTGGTGATCTTCATGGTCACGGCGCCGCTGCTCACCTCGAGCGTCGACGTCGACCTGCCGCGCACGCAGGCGTCGCAGTCGCGCGGGCAGGACGAACCGCTGGTGGTGACGATCACCGCCGCGAACAAGCTCTACATCCAGGACACCGAGGTCGGGGAGGAGGCGCTGGTCGCCCGGCTTGCGGCGATCCTGCGCAACAAGCCCGACAGCCGCGTCTTCGTGCGCGCGGACCGCAGCATCGCCTATGGCCGCGTCATGGAGGTCATGGGCGTGATCAGCGCCGGCGGCTTTAGCAAGGTGGCGCTGGTGACCGAGGCGCTCAATCCGCCCGCGACGCGCCAGGGCGGCGCGAACCGCGCGCCGGCCGCCGCGCCGGCGCGCTGACGGGTCGGGGACGGAGGCGCACGGACGATGAGCGCCGCGACGGCGACGATGCACGACACCGCGGACCGTGGCTTCGGTATCGCCGCGGGCGTGTCCGGCGCATTGCATCTGACGCTGCTCGCCTTCGCCATCTTCGGCCTGCCCTTCGTGATGAAGCCGCCGCCGGTCGAGGACCGCCCGCTCGCCGTCGAGGCCTTGCCGCTGGCCGCGATCACCAACGCGCCGCCGAGCGACGGCGTGCCGCGCACGCCGCGCATCGAGGAGGCCGCTCCGCCCAAGCCTCCCGAGCCGCAACGCCCGCCGCAGACGCTGCCGCCGCCGCCCGCCCAACCGGCGCCGCCGCAGCCGGCACCGCCGCCGCCGCCCGCGCAGATCCAGGCGCCGCCACCGCCCGAGACGCCGCTGGCGCCGGTCGCTCCGCCGCAACCCGCGGCGCCTCCGCCGCCCGCGGCCGAGCGTCAGACGCCACCGCCGCCCGCGCCGACGCCTCCCCAGGCGCCGACCGCTGCGCCGGTCGCGCCGCCGCTTCCCGCGCCACCGCCGCAACCTGCCCCGGCGCCGCCGCCTGCGCCGACCCCTCCGCAGCCGGCCCCGCCTCAGGCGCGTCAGACGGTCGCGCCGCCGCCTCCGGCTCCGGCGACCCCGGCGCCGCCGGCACCGCAGCGTCCGCAGCAGCAGGTCTTCGATCCCGACCAGGTGCTACGCGACCTTACGCGTCAGCGTCGCGCGCAGCCGCCGCCGCAGCAGGCGCAGCCAGCGACCGAGCCGGCGCCCGCGGCCGCGCCGGCGCGCCGCGCCGTCAACGCGCCCTTCGATCCGTCCCGGCCCCTGAGTTCGAGCGAGGAAGGGGCGATACGCGGCCATATCGAGCGCCGCTGGAACAAGGATCGCGGCGCCAAGGGCATCGAGAGCTTCGTGGTCGACATCCGCGTCTGGCTGGAACCCGGCGGAAGCGGGGTGGTGCAGCGCGCGGAGATCGCGAGCACGTCCGGTGCGCCGCAGGAGTCCCTGCGTGCCTTCGCCGACAGCGCGCGTCGCGCGGTGCTGATGGCTTCGCCGCTGCCGATGCCGGCCGCGCGCACCGACCTCGCCGGGGGAAATCTGGTGCTGACGTTCCGGGGCGCGGAATGACGGTGCTCTCTCCCATCGCCACGCCACGCATGACCTGCCGAGGAACCCGCATATGATCCGATCGCATCGAGCCCATTCGCCGCAGCCCGGCCGCCGCGGGTTTCTGGCCGGTGTCGCCGCCGCCGGCCTCTCGGCGTCGGGAGGCGCCTTCGCGCAGCTGCGCATCGACATCACGCGCGGGCAGGTCCAGCCCATGCCGATCGCCGTCTCGCCCTTCCATGGCTCCGGGGCCGATGGCGCGGTCGGCCGCCAGATCCGCGACGTCATGGTCGGGAATCTCGAGCGCTGCGGGCTGTTCCGCCCGATCGAGGAGGCCGCATACATCCAGACCGCGGACCAGCTGCGCACCGCCATCGAGCCGCGCTTCGTCGACTGGCGGCAGATCGGCAGCCAGGCGTTGGCGCATGGCTTCGTCGAACAGCAGCCGGACGGCCGGCTGCGCGTCGGGTTCCGCCTTTGGGACGTGGTTGCGGGCAGCTACGTCACCGGCGGCGTCTACACGTCGCAGACCACGAACTGGCGCCGCGTCGCGCATATCGTCTCGGACGCGATCTACAAGGCGCTGACCGGCGAGGAGGGGTATTTCGACACCCGCATCGTCTACATCTCCGAGACCGGTCCGCTGCAGCGGCGCGTGAAGCGGCTCGCGATCATGGATCAGGACGGCGCCAATCACCGCTTCCTGACGGATGGCCGCAATCTCGTGCTGACGCCGCGATTCTCGCCGTCGGCGCAGGAGATCGCCTATCTCAGCTATGTCAACAACCGGCCGCGCGTGCTGCTGCAGAACATCGACACCGGCCGGCAGGAAGTCGTCGGCGATTTTCCGGGGATGACCTTCGCGCCGCGGTTCTCGCCGGACGGGAACCGGGTGATCATGTCGATGTCGCAGGACGGCGCGACCAGCATCTTCACGATGGATCTGCGCACGAAGCGTGCCCAGCGCCTGACGAACTCCGGGGCGATCGACACGTCGCCGTCCTACGCGCCCGACGCCAGCGCCGTCGCCTTCAACTCCGACCGTGGCGGCGCGGGCCAGCTCTATGTGATGGACGCCGATGGCGGCAATGTGCGGCGGATCAGTTTCGGCAGCGGGCGCTATTTCACGCCGGTCTGGTCGCCGCGCGGCGATCTGATCGCCTTCACCAAGATGGACGCGGGCGATTTCCTGATCGGCGTGATGAAGCCCGACGGCTCGCAGGAGCGTCTGATCGACCGCGGGTTCCATGTCGAGGGGCCGACCTGGGCCCCGAATGGCCGCGTGCTGATGTATTTCTCCGAGGGGCGGTCCGATGCGCGGGGCATGGGACGCAACACAAGGTTGTATTCGATCGACCTGACGGGGTACAACAAGCGCGAAGTGCTGACCCCGACCGAAGCGTCCGATCCGGCATGGTCGCCCTTGATTCCATGACCGAAATTACCCATATTGAGGAAGTTTCGAGGGTGCCGGCCTTCAAGCCGCTACCCGGGCGTCGTTTTCGGGCCAGCGCCATGCCCGAAAAGCGTAGCTCGGGTCAAAGAGACCGGTTGATCGGACCGCGGCGAGGTGGGACAAGCCCGCAACGTCGCGTAACCGCGAGTCGATGATTGGATACTCACCGGAAGGAGTTCACGATATGCGTCTGAAGGTTCTCACTGCATTTGCCGCCCTGGCGATGCTCGCCGCGTGCGAAACCCCCACGGAGACGGCGGCGACGCAGGGCGGAACCGGCGCCGCGGCCCCGCGCGCGCAGACCCTGCAGGAGCAGCTGGTCGCCGTCGGCGATCGCGTGTTCTTCGACTTCGACAAGTCGGATCTGAAGCCCGAGGCGCGTCGCCAGATTGAGCGTTGGGCCGCCTTCCTGAAGACCAACGCCAACACCACGATCACGATCGAGGGCCATTGCGACGAGCGCGGCACGCGCGAGTACAACCTGGGCCTCGGCGAGCGTCGCGCGAATGCCGCCAAGAACTACCTGGTTTCCCAGGGGATCGAAGCGCGCCGCGTTGCGACGATCAGCTACGGCAAGGAGCGCCCCGCGGTCATGGGTTCGAACGAGGCCGCCTGGTCGCAGAACCGCCGCTCCGTCGCGGTTGTGAACTGATCACGGTCTGACGTCGCGCCGGTCCGTCCGGCGCGGTGCACGAGTCCGGCGCCCGCCAGCACCTGTGCTGGCGGGCGTTCGTTCTTAGGGGGATCCGCGTTACTTCGGGTCGACGACGTCATTTCCACGGCATCGTCGCGAAGGCCCGGAAATCTCCGCGGGACGTTCGGCTGCCCCGCTGTCGTCGAAGGCCGAGAGATCCCCCGCCGACCGCGCCTGGATGAGGCCGCCGCCATTGTTTTGCCGCGAGCGCCGACGATATTGCGGACATAACTGCTTCTTTCGTAACGCGCGTGATCCCATGCATCTCCGTCTCTTCGCCGCCCTCGGCGGCATGATCCTGGCCAGCATGGCCTTCGCCACCGCGCACGCGCAGGACATGCGCAGCCTGAACGATCAGGTCCTGCGGCTGCAGCGCGACGTCGACGTGCTCCAGCGCCGCCTGGCGACGGGTGCGGTGTCCGCGCCCGCCGCCGCGCCCCTGGCCGGGCCTGCCGTCGCGCCGGAAGGCTTCGCGGGCCAGGTGGACCAGCGTTTCTCGGTGCTCGAACAGATCGTGCGCGAGCAGACCGGACGGGTCGAGGAAATGCAGTTCCGTCTTCGCCAACTCGAAGCGAAGCTCGATCGACTGATCCAGGACGTGGAATTCCGGTTCCAGCAGGTAGAGCGGGGAAGCGGCCCGACGCCAGGTCAGGCCGAGCCACCGCGCCCGATGCCGCCGCTCGCGGGGCAGCCGACGCCGGCCGCGCAACCCGCTCTTGTGCCGCCCGCCCCGCCGCCGACAGCCGCCGCTCCCGTGCCCGCGCAGGCTCAGCCATCCGCGCCGCTGCCGGGCTGGACCGCCCCGGTTGGCGCGACGCCGTCTCCCGCCGCCGCGCCGCCTCCTTCCGCTGCTGCGGCGCCCCCCGCCGGCGCCGCGGCGCCCGGCGCGGCTGGGCAGCGCTTCGTGCTCGTGCCCAGCGGCACCTCCGCCCAGGCGCTGCAGCAGCAAGCCGCAGGCGCGGGTCCCGCCGCCGCGCCGGCGCCGACCGCCGCCGCGGCGCCGCAGATGGCCGCGGTGCCCCGGCAGCCCGGGCGTCTGCCCCCGGGACCGCCCGAGGCCCAGTACGAATACGCCTATGGACTGCTCGTGCAGGCGCAGCGCGGCACCGCGGATTTTGCGCCGGCAGAGCAGGCGCTCAAGTCCTTCGTCGATCAGCATCCGTCGCATCGCCTGGCGGGCGACGCCCAGTACTGGTACGGCGAGACGCTGTTCGCCCGGCAGGACTGGCAGGGTGCGGCCCTGGCCTTCACCGAAGGTTTCAAGCGCTATCCCAACGCCGAACGCGCGCCGTACACCACGCTTGGCATGGGGCGCGCCCTGGCGCGGCTGAACCGCAAGCAGGACGCCTGCGGCGCCTTCGCGGAACTGGCGCGTCGCTATCCGAACGCGCCGCCCGACGTCCGCAACGCCGCGCAGCGCGAGCGCCAGCAGAACGGCTGCTGACGGGATGGCGGCGGCTGGCGGGGACGATCCGGCCGCGGCCTTCGCGGCGGCGATGGATGCCGCCGGCCCTTTCGAGACGCGGCCCAGTCTGGCGGTGGCGATCTCCGGGGGGGCGGATTCGACCTGCCTGATGCTGCTCGCGGACGCGTGGGCGCATCGACGCGGCGGCCGGATTGTCGCGCTGACGGTCGATCACGGACTGCGCGCGGGCTCGGCGCGCGAGGCCGCCGCTGTCGGCGGCTTCTGCGCCCGCAATGGCGTCGCGCATGTCGTCCTGCCGTGGACCGGCGCGAAGCCGGCCAGCGCGATCCAGGCGCGTGCCCGCGAGGCGCGCTATGGTCTCTTGGAAGCCTGGTGCGCGGAGGCCGGGATCCTGCATCTGCTGGTCGGCCACCATGCCGACGACCAGGACGAGACCGTGGCGATGCGCGCCGCGCGGCGAAGCGGTGTTCTGGGCCTTGCCGGGATGGCCGCGGTCGTGGAGCGCAGTCAGGTGCGGGTGCTGCGCCCCTTGCTGGGCGTGCGGGGCGCCGCGCTGCGGACCTGGCTCGCGGCCAGGGACGTGGCCTGGATCGAGGACCCGAGCAATCGCGATTCGCGCTTCCTGCGCGCGCGTCTGCGATCGGTCGGCGCGGCGCTCCCGCGCATGGTCCGGCATCCCGATCGCAGGGCGAGCGAACTTGCGCTGGCGGAATGGTTCGGCACCCACGCCGCCATCCATCCCGAAGGCTGGGTCGAGTTCGACGTCGCGGCTTTCGCCCGTCTCGGCGCGGACATGTCGGCGCTGGTGCTGCGCGCCGCCGCCATGGCGGTATCCGGTGCGATCCATCCGCCGCCGCAGCGCGCGCTCGCGCGGGCGGCCGTCTGGCTCGCCGCCGGAGGAACCGGCAGTCGATGTTTCTCGGGCTGCCTGCTCCTGCG
>JBIKXN010000231.1:0-6101 GCA_044355765.1 Alphaproteobacteria bacterium | reverse complement strand
AGCGCAGCGGCGACCGGTGCGGGCGGATTGAGGTCCTCGATCCAGGCCAGCGCGTCGTGCCGCGCCAGCGTGCGCAGGATCGTGACCAGGCGGCGGAGATTGCGGAGGCTACGGAGCACGGCGGCCGCGCGCCGTCACAGACGCCAGGCGGCGTGGATGGCGGCGATGCCGCCCGACAGGTTCCGCCAGCGCGGCCGGTCGAGGCCCGCCGCGCGCATGCGCTCGGCGAGGTCGGGCTGGCGCGGGAAACGGCGGATCGACTCGACCAGATAGACATAGGCGTCGCGGTCGCCCGCGACCGCCTGGCCGATCGCCGGCAGCAGTCCGAAGGAATAGAGGTCGTAGAGCCGGTCGAGGCCGGGCACGACGACATGGCTGAATTCCAGGCAGAAGAACCGGCCACCCGGCTTCAGCACGCGCCGCGCCTCGGCGAGGGCTGCGTCCAGCCGCGTCACGTTGCGCAGCCCGAACGCGATCGTGTAGGCGTCCATGCTGCGGTCGGGAAAGGGCAGACGCTCGGCATCGCCGACCGACAGCGCGATCCCCGCGCGATCCAGCCCGGGTATGGCCCCGCCGTCGAGCAGGCGATCGCGGCCGCGCGCCACCATCGCCGCGTTGATGTCGCAGACGATGGCGCGCGCGGCGGGTTCGGCGGCGAGGATCGCCAGCGCCACGTCGCCGGTGCCGCCGGCGACGTCGAGCACCAGCTCGCCGGGGCGCGGCGCCAGCATCGCGATCAGCTCGGCCTTCCACAGACGGTGGATGCCGGCCGACATGAGGTCGTTCATCAGGTCGTAGCGGTCGGCGACGGAGTCGAAGACCCGCCGCACCATCGGCGCCTTGGCGTCGGCGGGCACGGTGCGGAAGCCGAAGGAGGCCGTGTCGGTCATGCGCGGCGCAAAATAGCGCCGGGCGCCGGGCGAGGCCAGGATCCATCCGGGGCCCGCCCTCGCGCCGGGGCTGGCACGACGGGCCCGGCCGCGCTAATCAGGCCGTCATGGCCCAGCCCCCGCAAAGACCGCGGACCCTGATCGCCGACACCGCGATCGCCGCGCGCATCGACGCCCTCGCCGACGAGATCGCGGCCAGCATGCCGGCCGATTTCGTCATGGTCGTCATCCTCAACGGCGCCTTCATGTTCGCCGCCGATCTCGCCCGCGCCCTCGCGCGGCGCGATCGCCACCCGACCATGGAGTTCGTCAATCTCAAGAGCTACGGCGACGCCACCGAGAGCACCGGCCAGGTGCGGGTGCTCGGCACGCTTCCGGAGCGGCTGGACGGGCGGGCGGTGCTGCTGGTCGACGACATCCTGGACACCGGCCGGACGATGCATTTCGCCCGCGCGCTGCTCTCGGGACTGGGTGCCGACCCGGTACGGCTCTGCGTCTTTCTCGACAAGCCGGCGCGCCGCGCGCTGCCCATAGAGGCCGACCACGCCGGCTTCAGGATCGACGACCGTTTCGTCGTCGGCTACGGACTGGACCATGCCAAGAAATGGCGCGGTCTGCCGGACCTCGCGGCCATCGACTGAGCGGCGTCCGCCGCCATGCCCGAGCTGCCGGAGGTCGAAACCGTCTGCCGCGGCATCGCGCCCCACCTCTCCGGGGCGCGGATCGTCGATTTCGTGGCGCGGCGCGCCGATCTGCGCACGAAGCTGCCCGCACGCCTCGCCGAACGCGTGGCCGGCCGGCGCGTGGCGGCCGTGCGGCGTCGGGCCAAGTACATCCTGATCGACCTCGCGGCCGGCCAAGGCGCGCCGGCCGAGACGCTGGTTATCCATCTCGGGATGAGCGGCCGGCTGATCGTGCGCGACCCTGACGGCAGCGCGCCTGGTCGCCACGAGCACATCGCCTTCGCCACCGACCGCGGCAAGGAAATCCGCTTTTCCGACCCGCGCCGCTTCGGCATGGTCGACCTGCTGCCCACGGCTTCGCTCGATGCCGCCCCGCGCTTCGCGGCGCTGGGTCCCGAGCCGCTCTCGGACGATTTTTCGGCTGGGACGCTCGCCGCGGCGCTCGCCGGCAGCCGGACTTCGATCAAGGCGGCGCTGCTCGACCAGAACCGCGTCGCCGGCATCGGGAACATCTACGCCTGCGAGGCCCTGTTCCAGGCCGGGATCTCGCCGCGCCGGCAGGCGGGCGCCATCAGCAGGCCGCGCGTGGCGCGGCTGGTCGCGGCGGTGAAGGACGTCCTGGCGCGGGCGATCGCCGCCGGCGGGTCCTCGGCGCGCGACTACGTGCAGAGTTCGGGCGAGGCCGGCTGGTTCCAGCATGCCTGGGCGGTCTACGACCGGGAGGGAAAGCCCTGCCCGGGCTGCGATTGCGACGGCGGCGTGCGCCGGATCGTGCAGGCCGGGCGTTCGACCTTCTATTGCGCCCGCCGCCAGCGCTGATATAGAGCCGCGCGCGATGAGAGATCCCCGTTCCGCCCGGATCGCCGCGCGCGCGTCCGCCGCGCTGTTCGCCATCCTGCTCGCGGGCTGCGCCGGCACGGCGGCGGCGCCTTTCTTCGCCGGGATCGACGATTTGCCGCTGATGCCTGGGCTCAGCGAGCAGCCGGGCGAGCGGTCCAGCTTCGGCACCGCGGAGGGCCGCATCGAGGCGCGCGGCGCCGCCGGCCCGGCGCTTGCCGCCGACGTTCTACGTTTCTATGCCGACACGCTGCCCCAGCTCGGCTGGCAGCCGGCCGGCGATGGCGGCTATGCTCGCGGCGCCGAACGGTTGCGCCTGGATCTGGCGCCGGCGCCGGAGGATCCCGGTCTGCTGCTGCTGCGCATCCTGATCACGCCCGGCTGAGCCGCCCCAGGCGACGCCCGGGCCCGTATTCACCCTGTCCCAACGGTCTCCAAGCGAGGGAAACATGGCCTACGAGAACATCCTGGTCGAGACGCGCGGGCGCGTCGGCCTGATCACGCTCAACCGCCCCAAGGCGCTCAACGCGCTCAACGCCGCGCTGATCGCGGATCTCGGCAAGGCGCTCGACGTCTTCGAGGCCGACGGCGCCATCGGCGCCATCGTCCTGACCGGCTCCGAACGCGCCTTCGCCGCCGGCGCCGACATCAAGGAGATGGCAGGCAAGTCCTACATGGACGTCTATCTGGCCGACTTCATCACCCGCGGCTGGGAGCGGATCACGACCTGCCGCAAGCCGATCGTCGCGGCGGTCGCCGGCCATGCGCTAGGCGGCGGGTGCGAGGTGGCGATGATGTGCGATTTCATCATCGCCGCCGACGCCCGGTTCGGCCAGCCCGAGATCACCATCGGGACCATTCCGGGCGCCGGCGGCACGCAGCGCCTGCCGCGCTATGTCGGCAAGTCGAAGGCGATGGAGATGTGCCTGACCGGCCGCATCATGGACGCCGCCGAGGCCGAGCGCAGCGGGCTGGTCAGCCGTGTCGTGCCGCTGGCCGACCTCCTGCCGGAGGCGCTGAAGGCGGCCGACAAGATCGCCGCCCTGTCGCACCCGCTGACCGTGATGGTCAAGGAGGCGGTCAACCGCGCCTACGAGACGACGCTGGCCGAGGGCGTGCGCTTCGAGCGCCGGTTGTTCCATTCGACCTTCGCCACCGAGGACCAGAAGGAAGGCATGGCGGCGTTCGTCGAGAAGCGGCAGCCGCAGTTCAAGCACCGCTGAGGCGGTGCGCGAAGTTGACGCTTTCGGGGCGGCGGGTCTATAACCCGCGGCCTTTTCGGATCCCTCCCTCTATTCCCGGAAGATCGCCATGGCCAACACGAAATCCGCCGCGAAGGCGGCCCGTCAGTCGCTCAAGCGCAAGGCCGTGAACGACGCGCGTCGTTCGCGCGTCAGGTCGAGCGTAAAGAAGTCCGAGGCCGCGATCGCCGCCGGCGACAAGGCTGCCGCGGCCGACGCGTTCAAGACGATGCAGTCCGAGATGATGCGCGGCGCGCGCGACGGCGTCGTGCATCGCAACGCGGTGGCGCGCAAGATGTCGCGCCTGTCCAAGCGCATCAAGTCGCTCAAGGCCTGACGCACCGCGCGCAGTGTCGCGCGCGAGAACGCGGCGGCGCGAAGAGTCGAGAAAAAAATTTTAGACGCGCGCGCGTGCGTGAGTTGCCCCTCTTCGAAAGCGGTGCTTAGAGTCTGCCCCTCGGTCGGCGGGGCGCTGGATCTGAACCAGCGCCGATGACGATCGAGGTCGGGCAAGCGAACCGGTTCCGGATGCGACGCGTGCGTCGCGACCACCGAGCTGCCGTCGGAGCCGTCGCGTCGCGCGACAGGTCCGGCAGGCAGCCGTAGGGTCTCCGGAAGCGCGCCGAGATCGCCCGGCGGGGTCGTCGAACGAGGGAGATGCGCCGATCGTCCGTGCCGGTTCGCCAAGCCGGAGACGATGCGGAGCGACGGGGCGGGCCAGGATCGCGGCGAACGCGGCCGGACGAGCGAGAGGCGGAATTGGTTCGATGACGCAGCAGACCGCGGACGGCGCGCTCTACGCCGGCGACGTGACGCCGCTCCAGGCCTGGGATCTGCTCGCGCAGGAGCGCGGCGCCGTGCTCGTCGATGTCCGCTCGCGTCCCGAATGGAGCTTCGTCGGCGTGCCGGATCTCGCGAAACTCGGCAAGCGACCGGTGCTCGTCGCTTGGCAGCACTGGATGCCGGGTCCGCAGGGTGCGGCGATGACGCCCAACGCGGCCTTCGCCGAGGAAGTCGCTGGCGCCGCTCCCGATCGCGGGGCGACGACCATCTTCATCTGCCGGTCCGGCGCGCGCTCGCGCGCGGCGGCCATCGCGATGACGGCGCAAGGCTATGCCCGCGCCTTCAATCTCGCCGGCGGGTTCGAGGGCGGGCTCGACCCGTCGCGCCATCGCGGACGGGTCGACGGCTGGAAGGCCGCCGGCCTGCCCTGGATGCAGGATTGAGGCCGAGGGGGGCGCTGCATGGCCGAAGACACGGATCCCTCGGTCGAGGCGCAATGGGCGCGCGTGCGTGCGCGTCTGCGCAAGGAAGTCGGCGAGACCGCCTATCGCAGCTGGATCAAGCCGCTCACGCTGCTCGGCGTGGAGGGCGGCGACGCGCGGTTGGGCGCGACGACGCGCTTCGTGCGCGACTGGGTGCGCTCGCATTACGCCGACCTGATCCGGACGGCCTGGGCGACCGAGAACCGGGCGATCACCGCGGTCGACATAGCCGTCCAGACGGCCGTGACCGTCGCCCGCAGCGAGACGCTGCCGCGGCCCGAGGCGAACAGGCCGGCGCTGTCGATCGCGCGCCCGGCCGAGCCGCCGCAGGCGGCGGTCGCGGTGGCCGACCATTTCGACGATTTCGGCGCGCCGCTCGATGCGCGCTTCACCTTCGACACCTGGGTCGTGGGCAAGTCCAACGAGTTCGCGACCGCCGCCGCGCGGCGCGTCGCCGAGGACACCAAGGCCTCGATCAATCCGCTCTTCCTCTATGGCGGCGTCGGTCTGGGCAAGACGCACCTGATGACGGCGATCGCCTGGCATGTCCGGCGCCGCCATCCGCAGCGCAAGGTCATGTATCTCTCGGCCGAGAAGTTCATGTTCCAGTTCATCCGCGCGATGCGCTCGAAGGACACGATGTCCTTCAAGGAGCAGTTCCGCTCGGTCGACGTGCTGATGATCGACGACGTCCAGTTCATCGCCGGCAAGGACGCCACGCAGGAGGAGTTCTTCCACACGTTCAACGCGCTGGTGGACCAGAACAAGCAGATCGTGCTCTCCGCCGACAAGAGCCCGTCCGATCTCGAGGGCGTCGAGGAGCGCGTCAAGTCTCGGCTGGGATGGGGGCTCGTCGCCGACATCCATCCCACGACCTACGAGCTGCGCCTGGGCATCCTGCAGGCCAAGGCCGAGCGCATCGGCGTCGCTGTTCCGGTCAAGGTGCTGGAATTCCTCGCCCACAAGATCACCCAGAACATCCGCGAGCTCGAAGGCGCGCTCAACCGCATCACCGCGCATGCGACGCTGATCGGTCGCCCGATCACCATCGACAGCGCGCAGGAGGTTCTGCACGACCTCATCCGCGCCAACGACCGGCGGGTGACGATCGAGGAGATCCAGAAGCGGGTCGCCGAGCATTTCTCGATCCGGCTCGCCGATATGCACAGCCCGCGCCGGGCGCGC
>JBIKXN010000008.1:0-19807 GCA_044355765.1 Alphaproteobacteria bacterium | reverse complement strand
GGCGCCGTGCAGCAGCACCCGCCGACCTGCGAGGAGCTCGGAGGCGAGATCGGCCGTCCAGCAGGGGTCCATGCGCGCGAAAACGTCCTCGAGCTCGGCCAGAACCGGTTGCGCGGAATCGAGTAGCTTCGTCATCGCGTGGCGCCTCCCGTGTCGGCCTGGGCGAGGATGCCGCGCGCCAGGAACAGCGCGGTGATACGATCCGTCAGTTCGACGAAGCCCGGCGCGCGGCGCGCGGCTAGCCCGCGCGGCCGCGGCAGATCCACGTCGAGGATCCGCTCGATCCGCCCTGGACGTGGCGTCATCACCACAACGCGGTCGGCGAGCAGCACCGCCTCGTCGATCGAGTGGGTGATGAAGACCACAGTCTTTCGCGACGCGAGCCACAGGGCCTCGAGATCGACGCGCATCTGCTCGCGGGTGAGCGCGTCGAGCGCGCCGAACGGTTCGTCCATCAGCAGCACCGGCGGATCGTGCAGCAGCGCGCGGGCGATCGCCGTGCGCTGGCGCATGCCCCCGGACAATTCGTAGGGATAGCGGTCGACGAAGTCGCGCAGCCCGACCTTGCCCAGCAGTTCGAGCGCGCGGGCGCGATACGCCGCCGCGGGCAGGCCGCGGATCTCGACCTGGAACAGCACGTTCGCGAGCACGTCGCGCCAGTCGAGAAGGACGGGGCTCTGGAACACGATACCGACGTCGGTGAGCGGGGCAGCGACGTCGCGGCCGAGCACCGCGACCCTGCCGGCGGACGCAGCGACCAGCCCGGCGATGATGCGCATCAGCGTCGACTTGCCGCAGCCCGAGGGCCCGACCACCGCAAGAAACTCGCCGCGCGCGACGTCGAGCGAAACCTCGGCAAGGGCGACCGTCTCGCGTCCGGCGCGGCCGAACGTCTTGGCGACGCGATCGATCCGGATCCCGTCCGCGGTCATCGCGCGGCCGCCCCGCGGCGACGGGGCGCCGCGGCCCGCGGTTCCCAGTAGCGGGCCAACTCGCCTGCCGCCGCGCCCAGCGCGCGGGCGAGCGCGGCATGACGCGCGGGCGCGATGCGCGCGGTCGGTCCGGCGACCGAGAGCGTGCCGGGCACGGGCGCGTCCGGGCCGGGCGCGGGGATCGCGAGCGCGATGGCGACGACGCCGGTCTCCGCCTCCTCGTCGGCGATCGCCCAGCCGCGCGTACGCGTCGCGGCGAGGTCGCGCGACAGCGCGGCGCGATTGGCGATGGTCCTTGGCGTCAGCCGCTCGAACGCGAGCCCACGCAGCACGGCGCGCGCGCGCGGCTCGGGCAGCGCGGCGAGCCATGCCTTTCCATTCGCCGTGGCGTGCAGCCGCACCGGGCCGGCCATAGCGGGCTCGTAGCGCAGCCCCGGCGGGGCGCCCTGCGCTGAGCCCGCCCAGACCAGACCGTCGCCGCGCACCAGCGTCATGCGCACCAGTTCGCGGGTCTGCGCCGCGAGCCGCGCGAGCACGGGCTGACAGATGTCGCCGAAGCCGCTCGCCTGGAAGACATGGTGACCGAGGAGCCCCAGGCGCATGCCCAGACGATACCTTCCCGAAGCCGCGTCCTGCTCCGCCCAGCCGCGCGCGCAGAGCGACTCCAGCAGCCGATGCACCGCGCTCTTCGGCAGGCCGAGCCGATCCGCGATAGCGGTGAGACGCTCGCCGTCGGGGAATTCCGCGAGGAGTTCCACGACGTCGACCGCGCGCGCGAGGCTGGAGCCGACGATCCGCATTGACGGAACGCTGTTCCACCAAATAGGGTTTCGTCAACCGTGAAATCGGGCCAGGAAACGCGCACGTGGCAATCGACGCTCGCAGACTGCGCAAGCCCGCCCTCGTCGGACTAGGCCTCGCAAGCCTGCTCGGCGCATGGGAGGCGATCGTCCATGCGCTCGCCATCAAGCCATTCCTGCTTCCCGCCCCCTCGCTCGTCCTGCGCCAGACGGCGCGCCGCTGGGACACGATCCTCGACGCCGCGCTGTTTACGCTGCAGTCGATGGTCGTCGGCTTCGCCGCATCCGTCGTGATCGGCGTGCTGCTCGCCCTCGTCGTCGCCTTCTCGCGCCGCCTGGAGGATCTGATCTATCCGATGCTGGTCTTCCTGCAGATCGTGCCGAAGATAGCGGTGGCGCCGCTGTTCCTGATCTGGGTCGGCTACGGACTGACATCCAAGGTGCTCATCGTCTTCCTGCTGTCGTTCTTTCCGGTCCTGGTCAGCAGCATCGCGGCGTTCAAGTCCGTCGACCCGGAGATCATGGACCTCGCCCGCTCGACCGGCGCCTCGCGCTGGCGGATCTTCTTCATGGTCCGACTGCCGCATGCGCTGCCGACGCTGTTCACCGGCATCAAGGTCGCCGCCGCGCTGTCGGCGACCGCGGCGGTAGTCGCGGAGTTCGTCGCCTCGGACCGCGGCCTCGGCTACAAGATCCTCGAATACACCAACAATTTCGACACGCCGATGACGTTCGGCGCGATCCTCGTGCTGTGCGCGATGGGCCTGATGCTCTACGCCGCCGTCGAGATCGCCGAGCGCGTCGCCATCCCGTGGCACGTCTCGCGCCGCTCCGCCGCGGACGGCATCCCGGGACGCTGAACCCTCGCAATCTTTCAACCAGGAGGATATCGCCATGACGATCCGCTCGCTCGCCGCAGGCTGCGCCTTCGCCGCCGCGCTGTTCGGCGCCACCGCCGCGTTCGCACAGGACAAGGTCACGTTCCGGCTCAACTGGATCCTCTACGGCTTCCACACGCCGTTCCATCTCGGCGTCGACCGTGGCTTCTACCGCGCGGAGGGGATCGACCTGACGATCGGCGAGGGCCAGGGCTCAGTGCGCGCCGCCCAGACCGTCGGCGCCAAGTCAGACATGTTCGGGCTATCCGACGGCCCCAGCGTGATCAACGTCGCGAGCAAGGGCGCGCCGATCCGCGCCGTGATGTCGATAACCAGCTCCTCGCCCTACGCGATCGGCGTGCGCGCCGACGCGGGCGTGAAGACGCTCAAGGACCTCGAGGGCAAGACGATCGCTACGGCGCCGGGCGAGGCGGGCCTGCAGCTGCTGCCAGCCGTCTGGCGCGCCAACGGCGTCGACGGCGACAAGGTCCGGATCCTGCGCGTCGAAGGCGCTGGCAAGAACGTCGCGGTCGCGGAGCGCCGCGTCGAGGCGCTGATGGCGGGGCTCGACAACCAATCGATCACACTGCCGCGCCAGGGCGTCCCGCTGATCAACTTCGGATACGCCGAGCACGGCGTGAACACCGTCGGCCTCCAGATCCACACCCACGAGGATACGATCCGCGGCAATCCCGACCTCGTGCGGCGATTCGTGCGCGCGACGATCCGCTCCTTCGAGGCCGCCATCGCCGATCCGGCCGCCTCGGTCCGCGCGGGCCAGAAGGCGAAGAGCGATCTCGAGACCGATCTGAGCCTGGAGCAGTTGCGCGTCGGCATCGCGTTGATGCCGTCGAAAGCGACCCAGGGCAAGCCGATCGGCTACATGGCGCCCGAGGACTGGGCCAACACGCTGCAGCTGATGAAGCAGTACATGGGCCTCGAGACCAACCAGAAGGCCGAAGACTTCTACACCAACCGGTTCGTGCCGAACGCGCCGGGGGGCTGACGGCCAAGGGCGATGAACCGGTACGATCTAGGGTCACGGCGGATCGTCGTCACCGGCGGCGCGGGCGGGATCGGTCTCGCCTGCGCGCGCCGTCTGGACGCTGACGGCGCGGCGATCGAACTCTGGGACCTCGAAGCCGCGGCGTCCGCATCCGCGCCAACGCTGCCGCAGGGCGCGGCCGTCAGGATCGTCGACGTCACCGATGCCGAGGCGGTCGATGCGGCGATGCGGTCGGCGCGACCGAACGCCGTCGTCCATTGCGCCGGGATCCTGGGCCCGGTGGCGCCAACGACCGCCGTTTCACCGGCCGATTTCCGCCGCCTGATCGACGTCAACCTGACTGGCAGCTTCCTGGTCGCACGCGCCGCGGCGGCTACGATGATGGCGTCGCCGCGCGAAGGACGCGCGGGCCGGATCGTCCTGCTCGGGTCGATCCAGGGCAAGGAAGGGATGGCGCTGGGCAGCGCCTACTCCGCCGCCAAGGCCGGGGTCATGGCATTGGCGAAATCGATGGCCAAGGAACTCGCCCGCGAGGACATCACCATCAACGTGGTCTCGCCGGTCGCCGCCGAAACGGCCATGGCGCGGCAGATCACCGCGGAGCGCCGCGCCGACATCCTGTCTCGCATCCCGGCCGGCCGCTTCGTCGAACTGGACGAGATCGCGGGCATGGTCGCCTGGCTGTGCTCGCCGGAGTCGAGTTTCTCCACGGGCGCGGTCTTCGACCTCTCGGGCGGCCGCGCCACCTATTGACCGCGTGACATTCGACGGGGATCCGGAGGGTATGGAAGGATGAGCGGACTTGCGGGCGAAGCTTTCGTCGCGATCTGGCACGACATCGCGCCGGAAGGGATCGACGCGTTCTACGCTTGGCACAACCGCGAGCACATGCCCGAGCGCGTCGGCATCCAGGGCTTCCGCCGCGGACGGCGCTATCTGCGCGAGGCCGGCGACGGCCAGAGCTTCTTCAACCTCTACGAGGTGGATCGTTTCGAGGTGCTGGTCGGTCAGGACTATCTCGGCCGTCTCAACGCCCCGACGCCGTGGACCAGGAGCACGGTGACGCATTTCCGCGACGTGACCCGCGGGCTGTGCCGCGTTGCGGCATCGCAGGGCATCGGCCAGGGCGGGACGATCGCGACGCTGCGCCTCGGGCCGGCGCCTGGCCGTGAAGACGCGTTGCGCAACCATCTGCTGCGCGAGGCGATGCCGCGCATCCTCGAGTCGGCGGGCATTCTCGGGATGCATCTAGGGATCACCGACGACGGCGGGTCGCGCATCGAAACCGCCGAGAAGAAGGCGCGCGACGCCGCCACGGACATCCCGGCCTGGGTTCTCCTGGTCGAAGGCATCTCCGCCGCGCGCGTCGCCGCGGCGATCGACGCAGCGCTGCCGCCCGAAACGCTCGGCGCGCATGGCGCGGTCGCCCCCGCGCTCCGCGGCGTCTATCGCCTGGAGGCGACGCGCCTCAAGACCGCCTGGACACCGGGCTGACCACCCGTTCCTCGGGCCTTGCGTCGGCGCGTGCGGGAAGCCATGGTCCGCCGCGCGCGTCAGCGAGCCACCGAACCCGAGGAGCAGCCATGTATCCGAACACCCAGCTCTTGATCGACGGCAAGTGGGGCCCTGCGGCCAGCGGCCGCAGCATCGCCGTGCTCAACCCGGCGACCGAGGAACAGATCGGCACCGTCGCCCATGCCGGCCCCGAGGACCTGGAGCGGGCAGTCGCAGCCGCGAAGAAGGGCTTCGCCGCCTGGCGGAAGGTCTCGCCCTACGACCGCGCGAAGATCATGCGCAAGGCCGCGGAACTCATGCGCACGCGCGCCGACGACATCGCGAAGATCATGACCCTGGAGCAGGGCAAGCCGCTCGCCCAGGCCAAGATCGAGGCGACGCTGGCCGGCGACATCATCGACTGGTTCGCCGAGGAAGGTCGCCGCACCTATGGGCGCGTCGTGCCGGCGCGCGCCGAGAACGTCTACCAACTGGTGCTCAAGGAGCCGGTCGGACCGGTGGCCGCGTTCACGCCCTGGAACTTCCCGATCAACCAGATCGTGCGCAAGGCGTCGGCGGCGCTCGCCACGGGCTGCTCGATCGTCGCCAAGTGCCCCGAGGAGACGCCAGCGGCGCCGGCGGCGCTGTTCCAGGCGTTTCTCGACGCCGGAGTTCCCGATGGCGTCGTCAATCTGGTCTATGGCGTCCCCGCCGAGATCTCGGAATACCTCATCGAACATCCCGCCATCCGCAAGATCTCGTTCACCGGCTCGACCGCGGTCGGAAAGATGCTGACGGCGATGGCCGGCAAGCACATGAAGCGGGTGACGATGGAACTCGGCGGCCATGCGCCGGCGATCGTCTTCGACGACGCCGATCTCGACCAGGCGGTCAACGTCCTGTCGATGAACAAGTACCGCAACGCCGGACAGGTGTGCATCGCGCCGACGCGTTTCCTCGTGCAGCAGCCGGTCTACGAGAAGTTCGTGGAGAAGTTCATCGCCGTCTCGAAGGCCCAGAAGATCGGCGACGGCATGGATCCCGCGACGACGATGGGACCGCTCTGCCACGCGCGCCGCGTCGACGCGATGGAAGGCTTCATGGCGGACGCGGTGAAGTCCGGCGCCAAGGTCGAGACCGGCGGCAAGCGCATCGGCAACAAGGGGTATTTCTTCGAGCCGACGGTGCTCACCGACGTGCCGACGAGCGCGCGCATCATGAACGAGGAACCCTTCGGTCCGCTTGCGGTGATCAAGCCGTTCAAGGATTTCGACGCCGCCATCCAGGAGGCGAACCGTCTCGAATACGGCCTCGCCGCCTATGCCTATACGCGCAACACCAGGCTCGCCACCGCAGTCGGCGCGGCGCTGGAAAGCGGCATGGTGTCGATCAACCATCACGGCCTGGCGCTGCCGGAAGTGCCGTTCGGCGGCATCAAGGATTCGGGCTACGGATCCGAGGGCGGCAGCGAGGCGCTCGAGGCCTATCTCAACACGAAGTTCGTCAGCCAGCTGGCTATGTAACGTTCGCCGCCGCGGCGCAGCAGGGGCCGGCGCGCGCCGGCCCCTTTTCCTGCGCGGCGGGTGATCAGGCGGCCGCGTCGCGCGGCGTCGGCTGGGCCGCTATTTCAAGCCCCTTGAGGCCGACGCGGACGGCTACGTGCGCGCCGTCCTTGATAGAACCCCGCAGGATCGCCGTCGCCAGCGGGTTCTGCAGCTCGCGCTGGATCACCCGCTTGAGCGGCCGCGCCCCGTAGACCGGATCGTAGCCGGACTCGGCCAGCCACGCCTTCGCCGCCGCGTCGAGATCGAGCGCGATCTTGCGGTCGGCGAGCAGCGCCTCCAGGCGCCGAAGCTGGATCTCGACGATGCCCGTCATGTGCTGCCGGCTGAGGCGGCGGAACAGCAGGATCTCGTCGAGCCGGTTGAGGAATTCCGGGCGGAAGGCGCGGCGCACCACCTCCATCACCCCGGGCCGCACGGCTTCCACGTCCTCGCCGTCGGGCTGGTTGGCAAGCAGTTCTGAACCGAGATTGGAGGTCAGCACGATCAGCGTGTTCTTGAAATCGACCGTGCGCCCCTGCCCGTCGGTCAGACGGCCGTCGTCGAGTACCTGCAGCAGCACGTTAAAGACGTCGGGATGCGCCTTCTCGACCTCGTCGAACAGCACGACCTGATAGGGCCGGCGACGCACCGCCTCGGTCAGCGAACCGCCCTCGTCATAGCCGACATAGCCCGGCGGCGCGCCGATCAGCCGCGAGACCGCGTGCTTTTCCATGTACTCGGACATGTCGATGCGCAGCAGCGCCTGGTCGTCGTCGAACAGGAAGGCGGCCAGCGCCTTGGTGAGTTCCGTCTTGCCGACACCTGTCGGCCCCAGGAACAGGAACGAGCCGATCGGCCGGTTCGGGTCCTGAAGCCCGGCGCGCGCCCGGCGCACGGCCTCGGCGACCGAGGCGACGGCCTCGTCCTGACCGACCACGCGCGCGCCGATCACGCGCTCCATCTGCAGCAGCTTCTCGCGCTCGCCCTCGAGCATCTTGTCGACCGGCACGCCGGTCCAGCGCGACACCACCCCGGCGATGTCCTGATCGGTGACCTCCTCGTTCAGCATCCGCCCGGCGGCCTTGACCTCGCCGGCCGCGAGTTCCTTCTCCAACGACGGGATGACGCCATATTTCAGCTCGCCGGCCTTGGCCAGATCGCCCCTGCGCTGCGCCGCCTCGAGTTCCTGGCGCGCCTGCTCGAGCCGCTCCTTGACCTTGTGGGCGCCGGCGATCTTCGATTTCTCCATCTTCCAGAGCGCGGTGAGGTCGGCGGACTCGCGCTCCAGGCCGCCCAGCTCGGCATCGAGCTTCACCAGCCGGTCGCGCGATGCCGCGTCGGTCTCGCGCTTGAGGGCCTCGCGCTCGATCTTTAGCTGCACGATCCGCCGGTCGAGCTCGTCGATCTTCTCGGGCTTGGAGTCGACAGCCATGCGCAGGCGGCTCGCCGCCTCGTCGACCAGATCGATCGCCTTGTCGGGCAGGAAGCGTTCGGTGATGTAGCGATTGGAGAGCGTGGCCGCGGCGACGATCGCGCCGTCGGTGATGCGCACGCCGTGATGCAGTTCGTATTTCTCCTTGAGGCCGCGCAGGATCGAGATCGTATCCTCGACCGTGGGCTCGGAGACGAACACCGACTGGAAGCGCCGGGCCAGGGCGGCATCCTTCTCGATGTGCTTGCGGTATTCGTCGAGCGTCGTCGCGCCGACACAGTGCAGCTCGCCGCGCGCCAGCGCCGGCTTGAGCATGTTCGAGGCGTCCATCGCGCCATCGGCCTTGCCCGCGCCGACCAGCGTATGCAGCTCGTCGATGAACACCACGATCTCGCCGGCGGCGGCCTGGATCTCCTGCAGGACCGACTTCAGCCGTTCCTCGAACTCGCCACGGAACTTCGCGCCCGCGACCATCGCGCCGAGGTCGAGGGCAAGCAGCTTCTTGTCCTTGAGCGACTCGGGCACGTCGCCGTTGACGATGCGCAGGGCCAGCCCCTCGACGATCGCGGTCTTGCCGACGCCGGGCTCGCCGATCAGCACCGGGTTGTTCTTGGTCCGGCGCGACAGCACCTGGATCGTGCGCCGGATCTCCTCGTCGCGCCCGATGACGGGGTCGAGCTTGCCGGCGCGCGCTGCCTCGGTGAGGTCGCGGGCGTATTTCTTGAGCGCGTCGTAGGTCTGCTCCGCGGTCGCGCTATCGGCCTTGCGGCCCTTGCGGACCTGCTCGATCGCGGCGTTGAGACCCTGCGCGGTCAGCTTGGCGTCGGCGAGCGCCTTGTGGGCGCCGGTGCCCGGGACGAGCGCGAGCGCCAGGAGCAGCCGCTCGGCCGTCACGAAGCTGTCTCCCGCCTTCTCCGCCGCCTTCTCGGCCTGTTCGAAGACCCGCGCCAGTTCGGGCGCGAGATAGACCTGCCCGGCGCCCGCACCCTCGACCTTCGGCTGCCGCGCCAGTTCGGCCTCGATCTCGGCCAGCGCCTTCTGCGGATCGGCACCGGCGGCGCGCATAAGATTGGCTGCGAGACCCTCGCGATCGTCGAGCAGGACCTTGAGCAGATGTTCGGGCGTCAGGCGCTGATGGCCGCTGCGCTGCGCCAGCGTCTGCGCGGCCTGGACGAAGCCGCGGGAGCGTTCGGTGTAGGTTTCCGGATTCATGGCGTCGAACCTCTTTTGACGGTCCCCATACGGGCGACACGGGATCGAGGGCCCCGATCGGCGGCCCGTAACCGATATGGCGAGCCACGCGCCCGCACGCAAGGGTCGGCGGCCGATTGACAGCGGCTGCAGCGCGCGGAAGATGCCCGTCGTTTTCGCCATGGCCAGAATGATCGCATCCCTAGCCCACCTGCAGCGCTTTCCGGTGAAGGGCCTCTCGGCAGAGAGCCTGACGCGCGTCGTCCTGTCGCAGGGCGAGGGCCTGCCTGGCGACCGGCGCTTCGCGCTGCATGTCGGCGTCGCGCCTTTCGACCCGGATGCCCCGCTCTGGCAGCCGAAGACGAATTTCCTCACCCTGATGCGCGACGAGCGGCTCGCGCGCCTGAAGACGCGCCATGATCCGGACACGGGGTGGCTGACGATCGAGCGCGACGGCAAACGCGTCGCTCGCGGCGATCTCGGCGATCCGGCCGGACGCGCGGTGATCGAGCAGTTCTTCGCCGCCTATCTCGGCGGCACATCGCGGCGCACCCCACGGGTCGTTTCGGCGCCGGGCCACATGTTCTCCGACGTCGCCGCCAGGCTGGTGTCGATCGTCGGCCTGGAAAGTGTGCGCGACATCGAGCGTGTGGTCGGCGCTCCGGTGGACCCCGTGCGCCTGCGCGCCAACATCCATGTCGAGGCGCTGCCCGCCTGGGCCGAGTTCGACTGGGTCGGCCAGGAGATCCGCATAGGCCCTGCGCGTCTGCGCGTGCTCGAACGGATCGAGCGCTGCGCCGCGACCAACGTCGATCCAGCTAGCGGCCAGCGCGATCTCAACATCCCTCGCGCGCTGCAGGACGCGTTCGGCCACGCCGAATGCGGCGTCTATGCGGAGGTGCTGGAGGGCGGCGAGATCGCGCTCGGCGACCTCGTCGGTCCCGCTGCGGCGGCTGCGTGAGGCGTCGCGCCCCACGCAGCCGGCCCGTCACTGGTTCTGCGGATCCGACGCCGGGGCGTCCTGGACGGACATCGCGGCATAGCCGGTCGGCGTGACGCTGGCGCCGCCCGCCGTCGCGGCGCCGGCGGCGCCATGACCGGCCTGCAC
Organism: Alphaproteobacteria bacterium; assembly: GCA_044355765.1. Lineage (GTDB taxonomy): Bacteria > Pseudomonadota > Alphaproteobacteria > CACIAM-22H2 > CACIAM-22H2 > CAIOSQ01. The sequence goes on along the minus strand of JBIKXN010000008.1, from coordinate 9,422 downwards.
CTGCGCGCCGCCCTGCTGGTCGCCGCCCTGGCCGTGCTGTCCGCCGCCCTGCCCGTGCTGTCCGCCCTGATAGCCGGCGTTGGGCTGCTGGCGCTGCTGCTGGTAGCCGCCGCTCTCGTTGATCAGCCGGAAATAATGCTCGGCGTGCTGGAAGTAGTTTTCGGCCGCGATGCGATCGCCGGCGGCTTGCGCGTCGCGCGCGAGCGCGACGTATTTCTCCAGGATCTGGAACGCGCTACCGCGCACGCGCACATCCGGCCCGTTGGAGTCGAAGGTCTGCGCGCGGATCGGCAGGTTCGGGTTGTGCGGCTGGTGGTGATGGGGTTTGCGGCCGCCGTGGCGGCCCCGCTGACGCTTCATGGATCTCGACCGATTTGGGTGGGACATGGCCCGTTCCGGGCCGCGAGCAGGGCAGGATCGCGCCCCGGGGGGGAGCGCCTTGCCTGTCTACCGCCGCCGTGGCCCCGGCTTCTGTCGGCCACGTCCGGCGTTCCGGCCGACCTTTCGGTCAAGCGAAACACCCGCACATTAGGCCGGATCGCCGCGTTTTCCAAGGTCGTTCCGGACCGGTGTCGCTGCAACGCGCAGTTCCACGACCCGGTCGACCGCCGCCAGGTCGCGCCAGCGCCTGACCGGTTCGAGACCCGACGCGAGGGCGACATCTTCGACACTATCCGCCTGCCCCTGTCCGACCTCCAGGAGGATCCGGGCACCGGGGGCCGCCAGCGCCGGCAGACCGGGCAGCACGGCGCGGAAGGCTTCGAGCCCGTCGGGACCGCCGTCGAGCGCGCTCGCGGGCTCGTAGTCCCGCACGTCGGGCGCGAGGCCGCTTAGCGCGTCGCGCGGCACGTAGGGAAGATTCGCGATCACGAGGCCGAAGCGCGCATGCGCATCCGGCATCGTCCCGGACCAGCTTGCGCGCGCGGACACGCCGAGTTCGTCGGCATTCGCGCGCGCGAGATCGAGCGCCGCCGGGACGATGTCGACGCCGAGCCCTGTGGCGGCAGGCAGCTCGCGCAGCAATGCGATCAGCAGGCAGCCGGTCCCGGTGCCGATGTCGAGGATGTCGACCGCAGCGTCGCGCGCGGCGACGCCGGCGAGCGCCGCCTCGACCAGCGTCTCGCTGTCGGGCCGCGGGATCAGGGTCGCGGGCGAGACGCGGAAGCGCGCGCCCCAGAACTCGCGCCGGCCGGTCAGATAGGCGACGGGTTCATGGCGGGCGCGGCGCCCGACGAGCGCCGCGAAGCTCGCCGCGTCGGCCGGTGCCAACGCACGCTCGGGCCAGCCGACGAGGACCTCCGGCCCGCAGCCGAGCACGTGGCAGAGAAGCACGCGCGCATCGAGCGCCGCCCCCTCGACGCCCGCCGCGGCCAGCCGCGCGCGCGCCGCGGCCAGCGCCGCGCCGCGCGTCGTCATGCCGAAAGCTCCGCCAGGCGCGCGGCGCGGTCCTCGGCGAGCAGCGCGTCGACCAGCCCGTCGAGCGCCTGCCCCTCGAGGACCTGCGCGAGGGCATGGAGCGACAGGCCGATGCGGTGGTCGGTCACGCGGTTCTGCGGGAAGTTGTAGGTGCGGATCCGCTCCGAGCGATCGCCGGAGCCGACCTGGCTGCGGCGGTCGGCGGCCCGCGCCGCGTCCTGGCGCTGGCGCTCGGCCTCGAAGAGCCGCGCGCGCAGGATCTTCATCGCCTTGGCCTTGTTCTTGTGCTGCGATTTCTCGTCCTGCTGCGCCACGACGATGCCGGTCGGCAGGTGGGTGATGCGCACGGCGCTGTCGGTGGTATTGACGTGCTGGCCGCCCGCGCCCTGGGCGCGGAAGACGTCGACGCGCAGATCCTTGTCGTCGATGCGCACGTCGACCTCTTCGGCCTCGGGCAGGACCGCGACAGTCGCCGCCGAGGTGTGGATCCGCCCGGAGGCCTCGGTGACGGGCACGCGCTGCACGCGATGGACGCCGGATTCGAATTTGAGCCGGGCGAAGACGCCGCCGCCCGAGACCAGCGCGATGCCTTCCTTGAGGCCGCCGAGCCCGGTCTCGGCGAGTTCCATGATCTCGAAACGCCAGCCGCGCAGCGCAGCATAGCGCTGGTACATGCGGAACAGGTCGGCCGCAAACAGCGCCGCCTCGTCGCCACCGGTGCCGGCGCGGACCTCGAGGATCGCGTTGCGCTCGTCGGCGGCGTCCTTCGGCAGCAGCATCACCTGGACGTCGCGCTCCATGGCCGGCAGCCGCGCCTTGAGGGCGAAATACTCCTCCTCGGCCATCGTCTTGACCGCCTCGTCGGCATCGGCGGCCAGCGCGGCCAGATCGTCGAGTTCGGCGCGCGCGCGGCGCAACGCCAGTATCGCCTGCACGACCGGCTCGAGTTCGGCGCGCTCGCGCGCCAGCCTCTGGAACACCCGCGGGTCGTCGGGAGCGACCGCCATCTGGGCGCCGATTTCGTCGTAGCGCCGGACGACGGCATCGAGATTGCGATCGAAGCTCATCGGTGCGGCCTCCAGGCCTGGCGCCCGGGCTTCGCTGCCCGCACCATCCGCGCCGTGCCCGAACGCCCGATCGCGAGCGCGCGGCGGCGCGCCGCCGAGACGCCCTCGCCTGCCGCCGCGCAGGGCACCGGGCCGTCGCCAGCCGCGGGCGCCGCCGCGCGGAAATTCCCCGCCGCGACGGCCAGCCCGGGCGGCGCGTCGTTCGACGCGGCCGGGTCGGTCGTCATGGCGCTATCGGTACTGCGCCAGACGGCCGTCGAGGTCGGCCAGCGACACCTCTGTCTGGGCGCCGCTGTCGAGGTCCTTGAGGGCGACGGCGCCGCGGGCGATCTCGTCTGCGCCAAGAATTATCGCCGCGCGCGCATGGCGCCGGTTCGCCTGCTCAAGCCGACGCTTGAGGTTGCCGCGGAAACTCAGTTCGACGCGCAGGCCGCCGCGGCGCAGCCGGTCGGCGAGCGCCAGCGCGGCCGCCTCGGCCGTCTCGCCCAGCGGCACGACCGCGATCGGACGGGGCGCGTCGGGTTCCTGCGCCAGCAGCATCGCGAGCCGCTCGACGCCAGCCGCCCACCCGACGCCTGCGCTCGGCGGACCGCCCATCTCGGCGATCAACCCGTCGTAGCGGCCGCCCGCCATGACGGTGCCCTGCGCGCCGAGCGCATCGGTCGTGAATTCGAAGGCGGTGTGGCAATAGTAGTCGAGCCCGCGCACCAGCAGCGGATTGAGGCGGTAGCGCAGGCCAAGCGCGTCGAGACCGCCGGTGACGCGGGCGAAGAACGCGCGCGCGCCTGGCGTCAGATAGGCGTCGAAGCGCGGCGCCTCGGCGACGATCCGCCGGTCGCCTTCGTCCTTCGAGTCGAGCACGCGCAGCGGATTGCGCTCGAGCCGGTCGCGGCTGTCCTGCGACAACGCGTCGAGATGCAAGCGCAGATAGGCGACCAGCGCCTCGCGATAGGCCGCTCGGCTTTCCGCATCGCCCAGCGTGTTGATCTCCAACTGGACCCGGTCGCCGAAACCGAGCGCGTCCAGGATCGCCCAGCCGCAGGCGATGACCTCGATATCGGCCTGGGGCTCGGGAACGGCGATGAGTTCGACGCCGATCTGATGGAACTGACGCTGACGACCCTTCTGCGGCCGCTCGTAGCGGAACATCGGGCCGCAATAGAAGAACTTCAGCGGCCCCTGCTGCAGCAGGCCGTTCGACAGCACCGCGCGCACGACGCCGGCCGTGTTCTCCGGGCGCAGAGTGATCTCTTCGCCGCCCTTGTCGTGGAAGCTGTACATCTCCTTCGTGACGATGTCGGTCGTGTCGCCGAGCGTGCGCCGGAAGACCTCGGCGAATTCGAAGATCGGCGTCGCAATCTCGTCGAAACCATAGCAGGCGGCGACGCGGCGCGCGGTGTCGCCCACGGCGCGGTGGCGCCGCATTTCTGCAGGCATGAGGTCGTGCGTGCCACGCACGGGCTGGAGCTTCGCCATCGCGCGGGCTTCCTAGGCTGCGGCGCTTTCGGACGCGGCCGCAAGCTCGGCCGCCCGGCGCTCCACCAGCTGTGCGAGATGCTCGACGATGTCGACGTCCTTGACGCGATGGTCCTGGCGTCCGGCGACATAGACCATGTGGGTACCGCTGCCGCCGCCTGTGAAGCCGATGTCGGTCTCACGCGCCTCGCCCGGCCCGTTGACCACGCATCCGATCACGGACAGCGTGATTGGAACCGTGATATGCGCCAGACGCTCCTCCAGCCGCTCGACCGTCTTGATGACGTCGAATTGCTGGCGCGCGCAGGACGGGCACGCGACGACGGTCACGCCGCGACGGCGCAAGCCGAGGCTCTTCAGGATCTCGTAGCCGACGCGGACCTCCTCGACCGGATCCGCGGACAGCGACACGCGGATCGTGTCGCCGATGCCGGCCCAGAGCAGCGAGCCGATGCCGATCGCCGACTTGACCGTGCCGGTACGCAGCGCGCCGGCCTCGGTCACGCCGAGATGGAGCGGATAGTCGCAGGCCTCCGCCAGCTGCTGGTAGGCGGCGACCGCGAGAAAGACGTCGGACGCCTTGACCGAGATCTTGAACTCTCGGAAATCCTCGTCTTCGAGCAGCCGCGCGTGGTTGAGCGCGCTCTCGACCATAGCCTCGGGGCAGGGCTCGCCGTATTTCTCGAGCAGATCGCGCTCGAGCGACCCGGCATTGACCCCGATGCGGATCGAGCACCCGTGGTCGCGCGCCGCCTTCACGACTTCGCGCACCCGCGCCTGGCTGCCGATGTTGCCGGGATTGATCCGCAGGCAGGCAGCGCCCGCCTCGGCCGCCTCGATGGCGCGGCGATAGTGAAAATGGATGTCGGCGACGACCGGCACGCGCGCCGCGCGGACAATCTCGCGCAGCGCGGCGGTCGATTCCTCGTCGGGACACGACACGCGCACGATGTCGACACCGGCTTCCTCGAGCCGCCGGATCTGGTCGATGGTCGCGGCCGCGTCCGAGGTCGGCGTGTTCGTCATCGACTGCACGGATATGGGCGCATCGCCGCCGACGCGCACGCGTCCGACGGAAATCTGCCGGCAGCGCCGACGCTGGATCTGACGATAGGAACGATTGGCTGTCATGGCCTCGGCTCGATCTCGCGGCCGGAGCGACGATCCGGCCGCAGCCCCGACGGGCACTGCTTTATACGCGATCGGCGGCACCGGGTGCCAGACGACCGATGCGCGATCAGCCCCCGCTGCGCACGCCGGCCTCGAGCAGGCTCTCCGGATCCAGCGGCACGTCGCGCCGGACCCGGCCTCCCTGGCCGAGCACGGGAACCGCGCGCCCGTCGACGCGGATCTCGATCGATCCGGCATTCCCGGTGGTCAGCAGCAAACCGCGCCGGGCCGGCACCTGATAGACGTCGCCGGCCTTGAGGATGCGCATGAACACGATCGTGCCTGCGCCGTCCTTAACCTGAACCCAGCTTTCTCCGAGCGCCACCACGGCCACACGGCCGCGAGTCTGCTCGGCTGCCGGTGGTGGTGAAGGCGCCTGTGGTGGAACCGCGGCAGGCTGGGCCTGCGACGCCTGGACCGGTGGCGGGGGCGGTGCCGGAACAGGTTGTGCCGGAACAGGTTGCGGCGGCGCGGGCTGCGGCGCGCCAGGCGACGCAGCCAGCGGCGGCGCGGCGGGCGGCGGGGGCGAGACGGCCGGCGTCTGGACGACCGCCGGCGGCACACCGCGGGGCGGTGGCGCGCCACCCCCGGTAGCCGCGGTCGGCACGGAAGGAGCGGAGGTCGGGGACGCGGCGACCTGGGTCTGCGCCGCAGGCACGGTGGGGGAGACGGACATGGGCGGAGATGAAGGCGCGGGCGCGGATGCCGGCTCGGGAGGCGGGGCGGCCGGCGGCGGCGGAGGAGGAGCCGCGGCCTGAAGCTGCGGCGGCACCGTCTCGACCCGCGGCAGAGCCATCCGCTCCGGCCCCAGCAGCGCCCAGGTGGCATAGCCCAGGGCGGCGACCGCGACCGCGGCGGCGATCACGATGCCGCTGGGCAGGCGGCTTTCGGTCAGGGGGGTCGGCAGGACGAGCGCGGTGCGGGCCTCGTCGCCGTCGATCGTCTGGCGATACCGGCGGACCATCTCGGCGGGGTCAAGACCCAGCGCGGCGGCATAGGTGCGGATGAAGCTGACGGCATAGGTACCCGGCGGCACCAGATCGAATCTTTCGTTCTCGATCGACGCCAGATGAAGCCGACGGATCTTGAGACGCGCCGCGAGTTGGGCCAGTTCGAGCCCCTGGCGCTCGCGCTCCGCGCGCAGCGACGCGCCGACGCCGTCGCGCTGGACCGCCCCGTCGCCGAACATGTCCGCGTCGCCGTCCGCGGACCCTCCGGATCTTTTGTGGAGCGATCTCGCCATCGCAGGACTTCCGTGCCGTCGGTTCTCGGCATAACGCCTGGGGACGGCGGCGAGGACCGCCTCCGCCCCGCGACTAGTATCAGCGGTGCACCACCGCCCGCAACCCGGGCCCGCGCCGTCAGATCGCGATCGCCCGGTCCCGTGCGAAGGCGGCGAGGCGGCCGCGCAACGACCGGTCGGGCAGGTCCAACAGCGGCCGCAGATAGGCGGCGGCTTCGCCGATATCGGCGCTGCGCAGCATGTCCTTGACGGGTCCGATGGAACCCGGAGCCATCGACAGCCGCCGGAACCCGAGCGCGACCAGCGCCAGCGCCTCCAGCGGCCGACCGGCCATCTCGCCGCACAGCGTGAGCGGTATCGCGCGGCGCGCCGCCGCGGTGGCGATCTCGGCCAGCACGCGCAGCGCCGCCGGCGCCAGCGGATCGTAGCGGCCGGCGAGCCGCGTCGAGCCGCGGTCGCAGGCGAACAGGAACTGCATCAGGTCGTTGGAGCCGACCGAGACGAAATCGACGCGCGCGAGCAGCGCGGGCATCTGCCAGACGAGCGCGGGGACCTCGAGCATCGTCCCCGCGCGCAGCGCCGACGGCGGGGCGAAGCCGCGCGCGACGAGACGCGCGACCTCGCGGTCGAGCAGCGCGCGCGCCGCATCGAACTCGGCGACGTCGGCCACCATCGGAAACATCACATCGAGCGGCCGCCCGGCAGCCGCGACCAGCAGCGCGCGCAGTTGCTGGCGCAGGATCGCCGGCCGGTCGAGCGCGATCCGCAGCGCGCGCCAGCCCATCGCAGGGTTCTCGTCGTCGGCCATCTCCAGATAGGGCAACCGCTTGTCGCCGCCGACGTCGAGGGTGCGGAAGACCACCGGCAAGCTGCCGGCGCGGGCATAGACCTCGCGATAGAAATCCGCCTGCGCCCGGACGTCGGGAAAGGACGAGCGCACCATGAAGTGGATCTCGGTGCGATACAGTCCGACGCCGGCGGCGCCGCTGGGCGCGATCTGATCGAGGTCGATCAGCAGCCCGGCGTTGAGCATCAGCTCGACCGCCACGCCGTCGCGTGACACCGCCGGCAGGTCGCGCAGCGCGGTGTACTTGGCCTGGCGCGCGGCGCGCGCCAGCATCGCCGCCTGGAAGGCGTCGCGCACGTCCTCGCTGGGGCGCAGCACGACGATGCCGTTCTCGCCGTCGACGATGATGCGCTCGCCGGGGGCCGTGCGCGCCTGGATGTCCTTGACCCGACCGACCATCGGGATGCCCAGGGCGCGCGCCACGATGGCGACATGCGCGGTCGGCGAGCCCTCCTCCAGCACGACGGCGCGCAGCCTCGCCCGGTCGTAGTCGAGAAGCTCGGCGGGGCCCATCGCGCGCGCCACCAGCACCGTGTCCTCCGGCAGGCCGCCCGCCTGCGCGGCGGTCCGATCCCCGATCAGATGCCGCAGCAGGCGGTTGCCCAGATCCTCCAGATCGGCGAGCCGTTCGCGCAGATAGGGATCCGAGACCTGCTGCATGCGCGCGCGCGTGTCGTCCTGGACCCGCTGCACCGCGGCTTCCGCGGTGAGGCCGGCATTGATGGCGTCGCCGATACGGCCGAGCCAGCCGCGGTCCTCGGCGAACATGCGATAGGTCTCGAGGATCTCCCGGTGCTCGCCCGCCTCGCCAAGATCGGCGCGCGCGAGCAGCGCGTCGATGGCGCTATGCATGCGCTCGACCGCCGTCTCGAGCCGGGCGCGCTCGCGTACCGGATCCTCGGCGACCATCTGGCGGATGGTGACGCGCGGCTGGTGCATCACGACCCGCCCCATCGCCAGTCCCTCGTTGAGCTTGAGGCCTTCCAGGCGTTCGGGCAGCAGCGTCACCGCGTCGAGCGCCGCGTCCGGCGATCCGAACAGTTCTTCGCTGGCCGCGAGTTCGGCGAGCACCATGGCGATCGTCTGCAGCGCCTCGACCTCTTCCTCGTCGTAGGCGCGGAAGCTGCGGTTCTGCACCGCCAGCACCCCGAGCACGCGACCGCCGCGCAGGATGGGTACGCCCATCAGCGAATGGAAGATCTCCTCGCCGGTCTCCGGCTTGTAGGCGAACATGGGGTGCGACTGCGCATCTGCCAGCGCCAGCGGCCGGGCATGCGCGGCGATGTCGCCGACCAGACCCTCGCCGACGGCGAGCCGGGTCTTGTGCACCGCCTCCTGCTTGAGGCCGTGCGTGGCGCAGAGTTCAAGGACGTCGCCGGGACGCGCCAGATAGATCGAGCACACCTCGGCGACCATGTCGCCGGCGATGATGCGCACGGTCTGGTCGAGCCGCTGCTGGCCGCTTCCGCCGCCCGCCATCAGGTCGCGCAGGCGCTTGAGCAGCCGGCGCACGCCGCCGGGGCCCAAGCTTGCCTGGGTCATGCCCCTCGGCTCCTCGGCGCGGCAGCGGGATCGCCGCCGGATCCGATCTGAGACAGCGCCTGGGCGACCAGTTCGTCCATGATCTCGCGCACCGGCTGCTCGCGGGTGACCATGCCGACCGACTGGCCGGCCATCAGCGAGCCGTTCTCGACGTCGCCGTCGATCACCGCGCGACGCAGGGCGCCGGCCCAGAAATGCTCGATCGCCAGCTGCGCCTGGTCGCGCGTCAGGTCGCCGCGGTCGAAGCGCGCGATCACGTCGCGCTGGATCTCGACGAACCGCGCGGTGCCGGCATTGACGAGCGCGCGCACGGGGATCACCGGGAAGCGGGGATCGAGCTGCGGCGAAGGCACGGCGTCGCGCGCCGCCGCCCGCAGATAGGCCTGCTTCATCCGAGCATGCGCGATCGACTCGCTCGCGCAGACGAACCTGGTGCCGAGCTGGACGCCGGCGGCACCCATCTCGAGGAACGCCATCATCGCCTCGCCACGCCCGATGCCGCCGGCGACGAACACCGGCAGGTCGTGTATGTGCGGCAGGATCTCCTGCGCGAGCACGCTGGTCGACACGGCGCCGACATGGCCGCCAGCCTCGGAACCCTCGATCACCAGCCCGTCGATCCCGGAGCGGCGGAGCTTGCGCGCGACCGAGAGCGCCGGGG
>JBIKXN010000230.1:0-6106 GCA_044355765.1 Alphaproteobacteria bacterium | reverse complement strand
GCGTCATCGCGCTCCTGCACGAAGCCGGGTTTAAGGCGCGCGCCGGCGAGGCCGAGGCTGCCCTGGCGATCTATCGCGCGGTCGCGGCCGACATGACCGCCGATCCCGATCTGCGCGACGCAGCGACCCTGCTGGGCGCGATGGTCGCGGTGGAGAACCTCCCGCGCGCCGAAATCGACGCGATGCTGGCCGGCATCTCGAACGACCGTTCGGCGTGGCGCTTCTCTGCCTTCGACGTCGGTGCGACTGCCGCCTTGCGCGCCGGCGACCGGGCAAGGGCGAGGGAATTCTACACGCGGATCGCCGACGACGCGGCCGCTCCGCCCAGCCTGCGCGCGCGCGCGGCTGAACTGCTTCAGGCGCTTGGCGAATGACCGCTGCGATGCGCCTGCGCGCTTTCGTCCTGGCGCTGGCCGGCCTTGCCCTGGCCGGCTGCAGCCTGATCGAGGACTATATCAGCAGCCCGCCCAAGACCCCCTTGCCGGGCGAGCGGCGCTCGATGATCCGTGCCGAGGAACGGGTGCGCCCCGATCCGCGCGCGGCGGCCTCGCCGGTGCGCCTGCCCGAAGCGGTCGCGAACGACGCCTGGCCCCAGCCCGGCGGTGGACCGGGCCACGCGATGCACAATCTGGCTGTCGCGAGCATCGCTGTCGCCTGGACGACCGACATCGGCGACGGCGCGTCGCGCGATGGTCGCGTGACCGGTACGCCGATTGTCGCCGATGGGCGGGTCTATACCGTCGACGCCTCGACGCTGCTGACCTCGGTAGACGCGCGCAGCGGGGCGCGGATCTGGCAGGTCGATCTTGCCGTACCCGGATCGCGCTCGACCGCGGGCGGCGGCGGCGTGGCCTTCGCGAACGGAACGCTTTACGCCAGCAGCGGCCAGGCGCAGGTCGTGGCTCTGGAAGCCGCGACCGGCAAGGAGATCTGGCGCAGTCCGTTGACTGCGCCGGCCCGATCGGGACCGACCATCGCCGGGAACCGCGTATTCGCGATCTCCGTCGACAACCAGATCCATGCGCTCGACGCGGCGACCGGACGGAAGCTCTGGTCGCATGCGGGGATCACCGAGACGGCGGGGCTGTTCGGGGCATCCAGCCCAGCGGTCGAAGGCAACATCGTCGTGGCGGCGTTCAGCTCCGGCGAGATATTCGCGCTGCGGGTCGAGACCGGTCGGGTCGTGTGGGCCGACGGGCTCGCGGGATCGCAGCGCTCGGACGCGGTGTCGCTGCTCTCCGACGTGCGCGGATTGCCGGTCATCGACCGTGGCACGGTGTTCGCGATCAGCCATAGCGGGCGCATGGCGGCGATCGACCTGCGCACCGGCGCGCGGGTCTGGGAACAGTCCGTGGGGTCGTTCAACACGCCGTGGCTCGCCGGCGAGCATCTCTTCCTGACCACGCTCGACGCCGAAGTCGTCGCCGTCAGCCGTCGCGACGGACGCATCCATTGGGTCACGCAACTCGAGCAGTTCACCGATCCGCAGCGTCGCCGCGGGCGCATCGTGTGGACCGGCCCGATCGCCGTCGGTGGGCGGCTGCTGGTGTTCAACTCGTTGGCCCAGGCGGTGACGATTTCGCCGGCGACGGGCGAGGTCGAGGAGCGGCTGCGGCTGCCGGGACGGGTCGAGCTTCCCGCCGCCGTCGCGGGCGGCACGATCTACGTCGTCACCGACGACGCCCGCCTCGTCGCGCTGCGCTGACGCGAAGGGCGCAGCGATGCCGTCCCAACCGGCAGAGCCGGCGCATGCTGGAACGCCGCCGCGGATCGCGATCGTCGGCCGGCCGAATGTCGGCAAGTCGACGCTGTTCAACCGTCTGGTGGCGCGGCGTCTCGCCCTGGTCGACGACACGCCGGGGTTGACGCGGGACCGCCGCGAAGGTCGTGCGCGGCTCGGCCAGCTGCGCTTTCGCGTGATCGACACGGCGGGGTTCGAGGACGCCGCGGAATCCAGTCTCGAAGCGCGGATGCGCCGGCAGACCGAGACGGCCGCGGCGCGCGCCGATCTGGTGCTGTTCGTCGTCGACGCGCGAGAGGGCGTCACGGCGCTGGACCGCGCCTTCGCCCGCGTGCTGCGGCGGCTGGGCGCTCGCGTGCTCCTGGTCGCCAACAAATGCGAGGGCAAGGCCGGCCTGGCCGGTCTCGCCGAGGCGCACGGCCTTGGATTCGGCGATCCGGTGCCGGTCTCGGCCGAGCATGCCGAGGGCTTCGATCTGCTGCAGGCCGCGCTGCGCGCCGCGCTGCCCGACGGCGCCGCCGGGATCTCCGACGAGGAGACCGATATCGCCACGCTGCCGCCCGAACAGCGGCCGATCCGCCTCGCCATCGTCGGCAGGCCCAATGTCGGCAAGTCGACCCTCGTGAACCGGCTGCTGGGCGAGGACAGGATGCTGACGGGGCCCGAAGCGGGGATCACGCGCGACGCCATCGAGACCGAATGGTCCTGGCGCGGACGACCGCTTCGCCTCGTCGATACCGCCGGGCTTCGGCGCAAGGCGCGGGTCGACGACCGGCTCGAACGCATGGCGACGGCGGACACTCTGCGCGTCATCCGCGAAAGCCAGGTCGTGGCGCTGGTCATCGACGCGACCCAGGGCCTGGAGAAGCAGGACCTGCAAATCGCGCGCCTCGCGGTCGAAGAAGGCCGTGCGCTGGTGATCGTGGCCAATAAATGGGATCTGGTCGACGATCCCCAGGCGGCGCTGCGGGCCTTGCGCGATCGGCTGGAGATGTCGCTGCCCCAGGTGCGCGGGATACGCTTCGCAACGGTGTCGGCGCTGCACGGGCGCAAGCTCGACACGCTGCTCCAGGCGGTGTTCGCCGCGTTCGACGTCTGGAACATCGATCTGCCGACCTCGAAGCTCAATCGTTGGCTGGAAGGCGCAACCACTGCCCATCCGCCGCCGGCCGTGCAGGGACGCCGGCCGCGTCTGCGCTTCTGCCGGCAGACGACGACGAGGCCACCCACCGTGGCGCTGTTCGGCAACAAGCTCGTCTCGCTGCCCGACGACTATCTGCGCTATCTCGAAAACAGCCTTCGCGACAGCTTCGACCTGCCGGGAACGCCCATCCGGTTCGTGCTGCGGCAGACCGAGAACCCCTATGACGACGGCGCGCGGCGCGGCCGCCGCGGCTGAGCGTCAGCGCGCGGCTGGCGGCAGAGCGACCGTCTCGCCGTGGCGCGTGCAGGAAGCTAGCGCGAGTTCGACGAACAGGTCGGCGAGCGCTTCGGGCGGCTTGAGGCTCGCCGGATCCTCGCCGGGGAACGCGCTGGCCCGCATCGCGGTGCGGGTGGCGCCCGGCGAGAGCAGATTGGCGCGCACCCGCGTGTCCGCCACTTCGAGCGCCCAGACCCGGACCATCTGTTCGAGCGCGGCCTTGCTCGCGCAGTATGCGCCCCAATAGGCGTTCGCGCGGGTGGCCGCCCCCGACGTGACGAAGATCGCGCGGCCATGGTCGGCGCGCCGCAGCAGCGGATCGAGCGTCCGGATCAGCCGCCAGTTGGCGTGGACGTTGACGCGGAACACTTCGTCCCAGAGGCCGGGATCGTGGTGGCCGATGGGACCCAGCGTGCCGAGCAGCGCCGCGTTGGCGACGAGGACATCGACCGCCGCGAAACGCTGGAAGAGCTGCGGTCCGAGCGGATCGATGCGGTCGAGGTCGGCCAGGTCGATTGGCACGAGCAGCGCGGGCGGCGCGCCCGTCGCGCGGATCGCGTCGTCGAGTTCCTCGAGCGCGCCGACGGAGCGCGCGACGGCGACGATCTGCGCGCCCTCGGCGGCGTAGCGCAGCGCCACGGCGCGACCGATGCCGCGCGTGGCGCCGGTGACGACCGCGACCCGGCCTGCCAGAAGCCCGCCCGGCGTAGTCATGCCACGGGCGACGCGGTCCGCAACAGCGGAAGATCCGCTGCGTCGGTCTCGCGATCGGTCAGACGCGTCGGGTATTCGCCGGTGAAGCAGGCGTCGCAGTACTGCGGCGCCGCTGCGTCCCGGCCGGATCTTCCCATCGCCCGGTACAGGCCGTCGATCGAGATGAAGGCGAGGCTGTCGACCCCGATGAAGCGGGCCATGCCATCGAGGTCGAAGCGCGACGCCAGCAGTTTGTCGCGTTGCGGCGTGTCGATGCCGTAGAAGCATGGATGGGCGGTTGGCGGGCTTGAGACGCGCATATGCACCTCCGCCGCGCCGGCATGGCGAACCATGTCGACGATCTTCTTGGACGTGGTGCCACGGACGATCGAGTCGTCGACCAGCACGACGCGCTTGCCGGCGAGCCGCGTGCGGTTGGCGTTGTGCTTCAGCTTGACCCCCAGATGGCGGATCTGGTCGGTCGGCTCGATGAAGGTGCGGCCGACATAATGGTTGCGGATGATACCGAGTTCGAACGGCAGGCCGGCGCTTTCGGCGTAACCGAGCGCGGCCGGCACGCCCGAGTCCGGAACCGGCACGACGACGTCGGCAGGCACGCCGCTCTCGCGCGCCAGTTCTGCCCCGATGCGCTTGCGCGCGTCGTAGATCGAGATGCCCTCGACCACGGAGTCCGGCCGCGCGAAGTAGACGTACTCGAACACGCAGAAGCGCTGGATCTCGGCGCGCCCGAACGGACGCCGGGCGCGCACGCCACGCTCGTCTATCACCACCATTTCGCCGGGCTCGATCTCGCGCTCGTAGCGTGCGCCGATGATGTCGAGCGCGCAGGTCTCGGAGGCGAGGATCCACGCGTCGTCCAGGCGTCCGAGGACGAGTGGACGTACGCCGAGCGGATCGCGGACCCCGACGATCCGGTTGCGCGAGATGGCGACCAGGGAATACGCGCCCTCGACCTGGTTGAGCGCGGAGAGCAGCCGCGTCTCCACGTCGCCATGGGCGCGGGCCATCAGGTGATGGATGACCTCGGTGTCCGTCGTCGACTGGAATAGGCACCCCTGGCGCACCAGCAGCCGGCGCAGCGAGGCCGCGTTGGTGAGGTTGCCGTTGTGGCCCAGCGCGAAGCCGCCGAAATCGAACTCTGCGAAGAGCGGCTGGACGTTGCGCAGGATCGTCTCGCCGGTCGTGGCGTAGCGCGTATGCCCGATCGCGAGCCTGCCCGGCAGCGCGTCGATGACGCGGTGCGAGCTGAAATTGTCGCCGACCTGGCCGAGCGCCCGATGGCTGTGGAACTGGGCGCCGTCGGACGTGACGATCCCGCAGGCTTCCTGACCGCGATGCTGGAGCGCGTGCAGACCGAGGGCGGTGAGGGCGGCGCTGTCCTTGTGGCCGAAGACGGCGAAGATGCCGCACTCCTCCCGCAGCTTGTCGTCGTCGAAGGGGTTGGTCGACCCCGGCATCGCGTCGGTCATCGCGTCGGCCCCCCAGCTGCCGGTCCCTGGCGCGTCTCGAACAGGTTGTCGAGGCGCCGTCGCTCGTCGGTCTTATAGCCGGTTTCGCCCGCCGGCGGCGCAGTTCTCGGCGACGGATTGGCCGGCGCCTCGAGCGCGCCGCGATAGAGCTCGACCTGCTTGCCGCGTCGCGCCGCCTCGTCGGCTGCGCCGCGTGCCGTGCCCCGGAACTCGGCCGGCAGCATCCCGCGCACCAGATCGGCGAGTTGCTCGACCATCGGCAGCGTCCGCGCGGTCTGGAGGACATCCGGCAGCTTGTCGCGCTCCATGAAGGACGACGCGCCGAGCCATGCGACGGCGACCAGGATAGCGCCAAGGACGGCGCCGAGCACGAAGCCGAGCGTGCGGTCGAGGAACGACAGCGGACTGCCGCGTACGAAGGACGACAGCACCTGGCTGACGATCGAAAAGACGATCAGCGCGCCGACGAATACGCCGAGGCCCGCGGCGATGTCGGCGAGCAGGGGAGGAGAGATGAAGTCCCGCGCGATGGGCCGCGCGTGGGCGAAGCCCCAGATCGTGACCATCGCCGCGCCCGCCCAGCTCAGCAGCGCCAGGACCGTGCGCACGAACCCCATCACCAGGGCGATCAGCGCGCAGAGCAGGACGGCGCCGAGAACGCCGAGATCGACCGGGTTCATCGCGGGGCTCCCGTCGCCGCCGTCGGCCGACGGCGCTCCGGCGCGGCGAGGCGTGCGACCAGGCTGGCGAGATCCCCGATCG
>JBIKXN010000007.1:0-19830 GCA_044355765.1 Alphaproteobacteria bacterium | reverse complement strand
GACGCGTCATGGCCGACGCATCCCTTCAGGACTTCGCGCGAGACCCCGTTCCTTCGGCAGGCATGTCGACGTTTGGTTGCTTCCCGAGCGACTCGTCTCCACCCGTCGCCGATATGGCAGTCATCGCGCCAGCGCATAGCCCTGCATCATGCGGGGATTGGCGGCGGCGCCAAGGACGCGCATGCCGTCGACCACCGTGGCGCTGCAGGCGGAGAGCCGGCCTTCGGTCCAGCCGCCCGCCGGCGTCACGGCATGGCCGCGCCGCTCGAGTTCGGCGCATGTCGCCGCGGGGAAGCGGTCTTCGAGGGTGACCGACCGGCGCTTGAAGCCCCGCGGCCAGAACGAACTGACCAGATGGTCGGTATGGAAGGCAGGCGCGTCGATGGCCTGCTGCAACGTCATGCCGTGGTGGACATGGTGCAGGTAGAGCAGGGCAGACCATTGCTCCTGCTGGTCGCCGCCGGGCGTACCGAAGGCGAGCCAGGGGACGCCGTCGCGGTGGACCATGGTCGGGGTCAGGGTGGTGCGCGGCCGGGTGCCGGGAACGAGGCTGCTCGCCAGACCCTCGTGCAGCCAGAACATCTGCGCGCGGGTCGACAGACCGAAGCCGAGCTCGGGGATCACCGGACTCGATTGCAGCCAACCGCCCGAGGGCGTCGCGGCCACCATGTTCCCCCAGCGGTCGACGACGTCGACATGGCAGGTATCGCCGCGCGGCACGCCGTCGCGGCGCAGCGGCGCCTCGCCCGCGCGATCGACCGTAGGCTCGCCGATGCTGGCGTCGCGCCGCGCGCCCGCCGCTTCGCGCAGTTCGATGGCCGGCGGTGCCTGACCGCCCAACGCGCCCGGACGCCAGTCATGCGACGCCTCGGTGCCGATCAGCGCGCGCCGCGCCGCCGCGCGCGCAGGATCGAGCAGCGCCGCGACGTCGACATGCCGCGCATCGCCGTACCAGGCGTCGCGATCGGCCATGGCGAGCTTGGTCGCCTCGACGACGAGATGGACGAAATCGGGGCCGAGCGGATCGCAGCGCGCGATGTCGAATCCGTCGAGCAGCTGGAGCAGCTGCAGCAGCGCGGGTCCTTGCGTCCAGGCACCGCATTTGAAGACCCGCTTCGTACCGAGATCGAGCGCGACAGGCGCTTCCACAGGTGGCGACCAGCGCGCGAGATCCGCGCCGGTAAGCAGCCCAGCATGGGGGCGGCCGCTGGAGTCCATCACCGGGATCCGCGCGAAGCGGTCGATCGCGTCGGCGACCGGGCCGCGATACCAGTAATCCAGCGCACGCTCGATCTGCGCCTCGCGCCCGGCTGCGCGGCCGGCATCGGCGGCGATCGCGGCGTAGAGCGTCGCAAGCGGCAGGTTGCGGAAAAGGCTGCCGGTCGCCGGCACCGCGCCGCCGGGCAGGTAGAGCGCCGCCGAACTGCGCCAGTGGAGCTCGAACAGCGTCTTCACGCTGGCGATCGTCTGCGGCACGCGCCAGACCAGCGGATGACCGCCGCCGGCATGGAAGATCGCGGGCTCGAGGACATCGGCGAGACGCATCGTCCCCCAGTCGCGCAGCAGCGTCAGCCAGGCAGCGAAGGCGCCTGGCACGCAGGCGGCGAGATGCCCGCTGCCGGGAATGGTGTCGAGACCAAGGGCGGCAAAATGTCCGATCGTGGCGCCGCGGGGCGCGGGGCCCTGGCCGCAGATGACGCGGGGCGCATCCTCGCCCGCGCGGCTGGCAAGGATCGGCACTTCGCCGCCCGGACCGTTGAGATGCGGTTCGACGACCTGCAGCACGAAGCCTGCGGCGGCGGCTGCATCGAAGGCGTTGCCGCCGCGCTCGAGCATGCGCATGCCTGCAGCCGCAGCGATCCAATGCGTCGCGGCGACGGCGCCGAATGTTCCTTGCAGGTCGGGGCGGGTGGTGAAGGTCATGGCCGACAGGCCAGTCTAGCGCGTATGCGGGGCTGCGGCATCACACCGCGCCCCCAAGGGCATCCTGCGGCGCGCTGCCACATGGCGGAGCACTGCCCGCGGCCGCAAGTTGCCGCCACCGGCGCAAGGGAGCGCCGCGCGAAGGAGGACAAGAATGGCAACGATGCCCAAGGCTCGCGACATCATGACCCGCCGGGTGCTCTCCGTCAGCCCCGACACCCCGGTGCGCACGCTTGCGACCTTCCTGATCGATCACCGGATCAGCGCGGTGCCGGTCGTGGGCACGGGCGGCGTGCCGCTGGGCGTGGTCAGCGAGGGCGACCTCCTGCGCCGGGTCGAGATCGGCACCGAGCGCAAGAAGGCGTGGTGGGTCTCTATCCTTTCCGATGCGGACGACGAGGCGCGCGATTTCGTCAAGACCCACGGGCTCGTCTCGGCCGACATCATGACCCGCGGCGTGATCGCGGTGGACGGCGATGCGGATCTCGCGGCCGTCGCGAACCTGCTGGAGAGCAAGCGCATCAAGCGCGTGTTCGTGCTGGCCGAAGGCAAGATCGCCGGCGTGATCACGCGTTCGGACATCGTCAAGACGCTGATGCGCCAGCCCGAGGCGTCTTCGCGCCGGCGCCCCGACAGCGACATCCGCGACGCCATCGACGCCGAGATCCGCAAGGAGGACTGGGCGCCGCTGGCCTTCGTGTCGGTCGTCGTCGCCGACGGCGTGGTCGAGTTGACCGGCGCGGTGGGTTCGGCGGCGCAGCGCGACGGTCTCGTCGTCCTGGCGCAGCGCGTCGAGGGCGTGCGCAGCGTGAAGGATCACCTGGTCGTGCGGCCGCACAACGCGTCGTGGGGCGCGCTCTCGGTCTGACGGCGCGCGCTCACGTGCCGGCCAGGAAGGTCAGGTAGTCGGCGCGCGCATCGGCGACAGCGGCGGCTAGCAGCCGCGCGCCGTCGTCCGGATTGGCGAGCGACGGGTCGGAGCCGATCCTGCCGTCGGGGAAGCTGCGCCGGTGGTGATGCGCGTCGCGATGGCGATCGCCGCCCATCTCGCGCAGCTCCGCCGGGTCGATGCGCCGATAGGGTTCCATGGGGGCGCTGCGTCGCGTGCGCGGCCGCGCGGCCTGCGCGATCGAGACTTCGCTGGGCGTGACATGGATGCCCTCGCGTTCCCCGTAGAGCGCCTGGCGCATCTTGTTCGGCCCGGGATATTCCCACCAGCTGCGCAGCTTCAGACGCAGGCCGGTATCGGCGTCCGCGGCAGGCGCGAGGCTGGTCGGCAGATGCAGGTCCTGGAACGCCGCCTGGCACGGCGCGATGTTCCCGCCATGTCCGTTGAGGAAATAGAAGTCGCGGAATCCCTGCGCCGCCAGCGATGTCACGTAGTCGCTCACCACCGCCATCAGCGTCGCGGCGCGCAGGCTGACGGTGCCGGGAAAGCCGAGATTGAACTGCGCGACGCCGAGCGCGATGGTCGGGCCGATCAGGATGTCGCCGTCGCGCGGCATGCCGCGCGCGATCGCTTCGGCGCAGATGGCGTCGGTGCCGATGGCCCCGATCGGGCCGTGTTGCTCGGTCGAGCCGAGCGGCACGACGATCCCGCGCGAGCGGCCCAGATAGGCCTCGATGTCGGGCCAGGTCGAGTCTTCGAGGATCATGCCGAAGCTTCCGGGACGCCCGGGGCCGGCGTCAAGCCGGGCGCTCGTAGCGCAGGAACGCGTACTCCGCGCCGATGAAGACGCGGTCATAGGCGCGCGTCTGTCGCCAGCCCGCCCTTTCGTAGAAGCGCCGTGCGGCGAGATTGTCGCGGAAGCATTCGAGGCTGCGGACTCCGCGCCGTTCGCATTCGGCGAGCAGGCGGCGGCCGGCGCCGCGCCCCTGGCGCTCCGGATCGACGAAGAGCATGTCGAGATGGCGGCGCGTCGTCAGGCTGAAGCCGACCGGTCGTCCGCCTGCGCTCGCCAGACGCATCCGTCGCCGGTCGCGGCGGAAGCGCCGGACGAAGAAGCGCGGCCCGCGGCCCGACAGCGCGCGCGGGCCGATGATCGCGGCGAAGGCGTCGCGATACGCGGCGGCCGCGATGCGGGCCAGCGCGGGGATGTCGGCCGGTGCCACGCGGCGGATCCTCACGACAGCCTCCGCAGCCTCGGATCGAGCGTATCGCGCAGCGCGTCGCCGAGCAGGTTGAACCCGAAGGACAGAAACAGGATCGCGAAGCCTGCGAAGATCGCGGGCCAGGGGCCCAGCAGCAGGAAGTTGCGCCCCTCGGACAGCATCAGGCCGAGCGACGGGGCGGGCGGCTGGGTGCCCAGGCCGAGGAAGGACAGGGATGCCTCGACCAGGATGGCTGCGGAGAGCAGGAGACTGGCCTGCACCAGCAGGATGCTGGCGAGATTGGGCAGCATGTGGCGCAGCAGGATGCGCGTATCCGAGGCGCCGATCGCCCTGGCGCCGGCGACATACTCGCTCTCGGCGATCACCAGCGCCGGTGCGCGGATCAGCCGGGCGAAGATCGGCGTGTACACGACCGCGATGGCGAGCGCCGTGGTCCATGGGCGCGGGCCGAGGATCGCGATGATGCCGATCGCCAGCAGCATCAGCGGGAAGGCGAAGACGATATCCATGACCCGCATCGCGATGCGCTCGGTCCAGCCGCGGCGATAGGCCGAGATCATGCCGATCGCGCCGCCCGCGACCAGCGACAGCGCGACCGCGCTGCCCGAGATCGCAAGCGAACCGCGATAGCCGTACAGGATCCGCGAGAGGACGTCGCGACCGAGTTGGTCGGTGCCGAGCCAGTGCAGTGCGCTGGGCGGCTTCAGCCGGCGTATCACGGTCTGGGCCAGCGGGTCGTAGGGCGCGATCCAGGGCGCGAGCAGCGCCACCGCGCATTGCAGCGCGACAAGCGCCAGCGCGAAGCAGAGCAGCGGCTGGCGGCGGAGCAGCGACGCCATGGCTCAGCGCCGCACGCGCGGATCGATCGCGGCGTAGAGCATGTCGACCGCGAAGTTCACGGCCACGAACCCCACGGTGACCATCAGGATCGCGGCCTGGATAAGCGGATAGTTGCGCTCGCCGATAGCGCCGACGATCAGCCGGCCCAGGCCGGGCAGGGCGAAGACCTGCTCGACCACGATCGCGCCGCCGAAGAGATATCCGGCGGTGATTCCGACGCTGGTGACGAAGGGCAGCAATGCGTTGCGCAGCGCATGGCGGTAGACGACCCCGCGCTCGCTCACACCCTTGGCGCGCGCGGTGCGGACATAGTCCTGGCCCAGCGCGTCCAGCATCGCCGTGCGCACCAGCCGCGACAGCGAGGCGAGGATCGGCAGCCCGAGCGCGAGCGACGGCAGCAGCATGCGCTGGAGGTTGCCCAGAGGATCCTGCGCGAAGGGAACGTGGCCGAGGCTGGGGAAGCCCGGCGCGAGCGTCGCCAGCGCAAGGATCATCACGATCCCGAGCCAGAACGACGGCACGGTGATCCCGGCGATGGT
Organism: Alphaproteobacteria bacterium; assembly: GCA_044355765.1. Taxonomy (GTDB): domain Bacteria; phylum Pseudomonadota; class Alphaproteobacteria; order CACIAM-22H2; family CACIAM-22H2; genus CAIOSQ01. The sequence continues at coordinate 14,416 of JBIKXN010000007.1, read as the reverse complement.
CACGATCCGCAGCGCGATGTCGGCTGCGCCGCCGCGCACCCGTGCCATCGCGCAGCCTGCGGGCACCGCGAGCCCGGCGCCGACCGCCAGCGACATCACCAGCAGCTGCAGCGTGACCCCGATATTGGCGGAGATCTCCTCGACGACCGGCCGCCCGGTCCACAGGCTGGTGCCGAGATCGCCGGACAGCGCGCGTCCCGCCCAGGCCAGATACTGCTCGACCAGCGGCCGGTCGAGCCCGATCCGCGCGCGCAGGCTCGCAAGGCGCTCCGGCGTGATTTCGGTGTTGGCGCCGAGCATGATCGCGACCGCGTCGCCGGGGATCATGCGGATCATCAGGAAGACGATGATCGAGACGCCGAAGACGACGATGGCGAGGTCGACCGCGCGCTCGGCGACGAAGCGGATCGGCATGGCGCTGGAAGCGGTCCTGGAAGAACGGGCGCCGCGCCGCCGACGGCGCGGCGCCCGGCCCGATCAGCGCGCGACGGCCGTGTCGCGCAGATAGGACAGCGAACGGTTGGCCATGATCTCGTAGCCCTGCACGTTGCCGCGCAGCGCGGTGAAGAGCTGGCCGTAGGTCAGATGGGCGATCGGCCCGTCGCAGGCCAGCGTCTTCTGGACCTCGTCGTACATCGCCTTGCGCTGCGCCTGGTCGCCCGCGGCGCGCGCCTTGTCCAGCAGCTCGTCGATGCGCGCGTCGCTGTACTTGAAGACGTTGGTCGACCCGCCGGTGCGGAAGGTGCGGAAGAAATAGTCGTCCGGATCGGGACTGCCGGCATTGGTCGAGGCGAACATGTCGAAATTCGAGTTGCGCCAGTCCTGGATGAACTGTCCCAGTTCCTGGTTCTTGAGCTCGACCTTGAAGCCCGACTTGGCCAGCTGCGCCTGGACCACCTGGGCGATGTCCTTGATGTCCTGGCGCGGCAGGACGTTCATGGTCACCGTCACCGGCTCGCTCAGCCCGGCCTCGCGCAGCAGCGCGCGCGCGCGCGCGGGATCGTGCGTGTAGCAACCGAATTCCTTGGTATCGACGGCCCAGTCCTTGAGCGCCGGGGACAGCGGACCGCCGGGCACGCCCTTGCCGAATTGCGCGGCCTGGACGATTTCGGCGCGGTCGAGCGCGTGATTCAGGGCGCGGCGTACGCGCGCGTCGTTGAAGGGCGGCTTGGACACGTTGAGCCCGACCAGCGTGTAGGCGAGCTCCAGCGTCTCGACGACCCGGACATTGGGCCGGCCCTGCAACTGGAGCGCGGTCGCGGCGTCTATGTTCGGCAGCATCGCGTAGGTGCCGCCCGAGAGACCGACCTGTCGCGTCGCCGATTCCGGAACCAGGTTGAACTTAACCCCGTCGAGCTTGGGCTGGCCCGCGCCCCAGTAGCCGGCATGCTTGGCGAGGCGGATGAAGCTGTTGGGCTGCCACTCGGCGAAGGCGAAGGGGCCGGTGCCGACGGGCTGGCGCTGCAGCGAGTCCTTGTCGGCCTGCATGCGCCGCGGGACGATCGCGATGGTCGCGATCGACACCAGCAGCGGCGCCTGGGCCTCCTTCAGCCGCAGTTCGACGGTCGTCGCATCGATGGCGCCGACGCCCTCGACCGCGGCCAGGCGGCTTGCCAGCGGCGAGCCGATATCCTTGTTGAGCACGCGCTCGATCGAGGCCACGACGTCGGCGGCCTCCATCGGTGTGCCGTCGTGGAAACGGACATTGGAGCGCAGCTTGAAGCGGTAGGTCTTGCCGTCGGGCGAGACGGTCCACGACTCGGCGAGCCCGGGACGCAGCCGCAGGTCCTTGTCGATCGAGGTCAGGCCCTCGTAGATCGTGCCGTTGATCACCGCGAAGGTGGAAAAGGCGGTCGCGATATGCGGATCCAGCCCGGCCGGCGACTGGTCGTAGCCGATCTCGAGGGTCTGGGCGACGGCGCCCGTGCCGGCGAAGAGGCAGGCGGCCGCAGCCGCGCGGAGCATGTTTCGAGCCACGGTGTTTCCTCCCGATATGACGGACCGGAATCCCTAACAAAGAAAACGCGTCCGGGCTATGGCGGTTGTGGCCCGCGCGCCGCGTCTGGCTTAGGTTTCGCAGCGCAACCGGCGGAGGAAGCGCCATGCGCGCGATCGGGGTCATCAGCGGCACGTCCATGGACGGGATAGACGTCGCGCTCGTCGAGACCGACGGCGAGGCTGCGCTGGCGGCCGGCCCAGGCCGCACCTACCCCTATCCCGACGGGTTGCGCCGGGATCTGCTTGCCATCGCAGCCGATCCGTCGCGCGCGGAACATGCGGCGCTCGCGGACCAGGAAGACGCGGTGTCGGATGCCCATGCCGGCGCGATCGAGGCCTTCCTCGCCGACCACGCGATCGCCGCCGCCTCGATCGACGTCGTGGGTCTGCACGGCCAGACAATCCTGCATCGGCCGGAGCGCCGCTTCACCCGCCAGCTGGGCAGCGGCGCGCGCGTCGCCGCGCGACTCGGCGTCGACACGGTGGATCGCTTCCGCCACGCCGACGTCGCCGCGGGCGGGCAGGGCGCGCCGCTGGCGCCGCTCTACCACCGCGCGCTCGCCATGCGGCTCGAACATCCGCTGATGTTGCTCAATCTGGGCGGGGTCGCGAACGTCACCTATGTCGACGACACGGCGACAATCGCCTTCGACACCGGGCCCGCGAGCGCGCTGCTCGACGACTGGGTCTTGCGGCGCACTGGCGCCACCTACGACGCCGACGGCGCGATCGCCGCGTCCGGCAATGTCGACCGCCAGGTGCTGGCCGAGCTGATGGCGCATCCCTATTTCGCGCTGCCCGCCCCGAAATCGCTCGACCGCAACGATTTCCATGCCCGTGCCCGGATCGTCGAGCGCCTGGGCCTCGCCGATGGCGCGGCGACGCTGGCCGCCTTCACGGTCGAATCGGTCGCCGCGGCTCTCGCGCATGTCCCGCAGGCGCCGCGGCGCTGGATCGTGTGCGGCGGCGGCCGGCGCAACCGCTTCTTCATGGAGCAGCTCGCGCGACGCCTCGGCGTGCCCGTCGCGCCCGCCGAGGCCGTTGGCTGGGACGGCGACTTCATCGAGGCGCAATGCTTCGGATATCTGGCGGTGCGCAGCCTGCGTGGGCTGCCGCTCAGCCTGCCGACCACCACAGGCGTGCCGCGCCCGATGACCGGCGGCGACCTGCACCGTGGACGCTGAGCGAGCGCTGCTCGACGTCGCGGGGCTGAGCGTCGCGATGGGCGACGCGCTCGTGCTCGACGACGTCTCCTTCGCGATCTCGCCCGGCGAGACGCTGGGCCTGGTCGGCGAGTCCGGCTGCGGCAAGAGCGTCACGGCGCTGTCGATCATGCGATTGCTGCCCGATCCCCCTGCGCGGGTGGTCGGCGGGCGGATCGCGTTCGGCGGCGTCGATCTGCTCGGGCTCGGCGATGCGGCGCTGCGCGCGATCCGCGGCGATCGCATCGCGATGATCTTCCAGGAGCCGATGACGTCGCTCAACCCCGTTTTCACCATCGGCGACCAGATCGGCGAGAGCCTGATCGTCCATCGCGGCGCGTCGCGCGCGGCGGCGCGCGCCGAGGCGACGCGGTTGCTCGATCTCGTCGGCATCCCCGCGGCGGCAAGCCGGATCGACCGCTATCCGCACGAACTGTCCGGCGGCCAGCGCCAGCGCGCGATGATCGCCATCGCGCTCGCCTGCAAGCCCGCGTTGCTGATCGCCGACGAGCCGACGACCGCGCTCGACGTCACCGTCCAGGCCCAGATCCTCGACCTGATCGCGCGGCTGCGCCGGGAACTCGGCATGGCCGTCCTGCTGATCACGCACGATCTCGGCGTCGTTGCCGAGTTCTGCGACCGCGTCGCGGTGATGTATGCCGGACGCATCGTCGAGGAGGCGCCGGCCGCCGCGCTCTTCGCGACACCGCAGCATCGCTATACGGAGGCGTTGCTGCGCAGCATGCCGGCAGCGAACGCGCCCGGACTGCCGCTGCCCTCCATCCCCGGAAGCGTGCCGCCGCCGGCCGCGCGGGGCGCGGGCTGCGGGTTCGCCCCGCGTTGCGGGTTCGCCCTCGCGCGCTGCATGGCCGAGCCGCCGCCGCTTTCCGCGCCGCCGCACAGGCTGCGCTGCTGGAATCCGCGGGGGACGGCGTGAGCGCGCTCCTCGAGGTCGAGGGGCTCGCGACCCACTATGCCGGTCGCGGCGGGACGGTGCGCGCGGTAGACGGGGTCGACTTCACGCTGGCGCGCGGCGAGGTTCTGGGCATCGTCGGCGAGTCGGGCTGCGGCAAGTCGACGCTCGGCCGCACGATCCTGCGGCTGCTGGCGCCGACCGCCGGCAGGATCGTCTTCATGGGCACCGACATCACGCGGCTGGACGGCCATGCGATGGCGCGGCACCGCCGCGACATGCAGATCGTGTTCCAGGATCCGTTCGGGTCGCTCAATCCGCGGCATCGCGTCGGCGAGATCGTGGGCGAGCCGCTTGCCGTGCATCGCATCGGCGACCGCGCCGCGCGCGCGTCGCGCGTCACGGAACTGCTGGAGATGGTGGGACTGCCCGCCGATTCGCTGCGCCGCTATCCGCATGAGTTCTCCGGCGGGCAGCGCCAGCGCATCGCCATCGCGCGCGCGCTGGCGCTCGAGCCCAAGCTGCTGATCGCCGACGAGCCGGTCTCGGCCCTGGACATGTCGATCCAGTCGCAGATCATCAACCTGCTGTCCGGCCTGCGCCAGCGTCTGGGACTGGCGATGCTGTTCATCAGCCACGATCTGTCCGTGATCCGCCATGTCAGCGATCGCATCGCGGTGATGTATCTCGGCCGGATCGTCGAGATCGGACCGGCCGCCGATGTCTTCGAGCGGCCGGCGCATCCCTACACCCAGGCGCTGCTGTCCGCGATCCCGCACACCGATCCGGCGCGCCGCCGGGCGCGCATCCTGCTCTCGGGCGAGATGCCCGATCCGGCCGCGCCGCAGGGCGGCTGCGCGTTCCATGCCCGTTGCCGACATGCCGAACCGCGCTGCGCCGCCGCGCGCCCGGCCCTGGCGCTGCGGCATCTCGCCGAAACCGGCGCGCGCGACGTCGCCTGCCATCTGCTGGAGCCTGTCGCATGAGCGTCGCCGCCGCGGTCGATCACGCCTTCGTAGCGGTCGCCGAGGCGCTTGCGACCACGCCCATCCCCGGCGCGGTGCTGGGAGCGGTCGATCGCTCTGGCGCGCGTGCCGTGCGCGTGGCCGGCGAGGCGCAGCGTCTGCCCCACCACGTCGCCGCGACGCGCGAAACGGTCTACGATCTCGCTTCGCTGACCAAGCCGATCTTCACCACGACGGCGATCCTTCGGCTGGTCGAGGCGGGACGGATCGCGCTCGACGACAGGCTGACGCGCGCGATACCGGATCTTCGGCAATACGACGTCGGCACCGCCGCCGAGCGCCAGCTGACCTTTCGCCAGTGTCTCGCGCACGACACCTTCCTGCCGGCGGTCGAGCCGCTCTACACCTACGGCCAGGATCCGGCGACGCTGCGCGCCTTCGTTCTGCAACGCGTCTGGAAGCCGAGCAAGCCGGTCTATTCGGACATCAACTTCATCCTGCTGGGCATCGCGCTGGAGCGGCTGAACGATCGTCCGCTGGCCGCGCACGACCCCGGCTACGGTCTCACGTTCCGCCCTGACCCGGAAATCTGCGCCGCCACCGAGGCCTGCGCCTGGCGCGGCCGTGTGATGCGCGGCGAGGTTCACGACGAGAACGCCTTCGCGCTCGGCGGGGCCGCGGGCCATGCCGGCCTGTTCGGATCGATCGACGCCGTGCTCGATTTCGCGCGCGCCTTGATGGCGGGCGAGGTGCTGGCGCCCGAGACGCTCGCCGAGATGCGCCGGTCCCATTCCGCGACACGCGCCCTGGGCTGGGAGATCCGGCATGCCGACTGGGCCGGCGGCCTCGCCTGCTCGCCGGACACGATCGGCCACACCGGCTTCACCGGCACCGGGCTGTGGATCGACTGGCCGCGCGGCATTGCCTGGTCGTTGCTTGCCAACCGCGTCCATCCAAGCCGCCATGTCGACACCGGGATCCAGGCGCTGCGCCGCCGTGTCGGCGAGCGCATGATCGCCGCTTTCGATTCGTCGCCCTGAGGAGGACACGCCCATGAGACTGCGCGCACGCGTCGCCATCGTTACCGGGGCAGCGTCCGGGATCGGCCGCGCCACCGCCGAGCTCTTCGCCGCCGAGGGGGCCAGCGTCGTCGCCGTCGACCGCGATGCGGCTGGGTTGGCGGCGCTGGCCGTGGCGCATCCCGCCGTGCAGACGCAAGTCGGCGAGGCGACCGACGAGGCATTCGCGCGATCCTGCGTCGATGGCGCGATCGCCCGCCATGGTCGGCTCGACGCGCTCGTCACCGCCGCTGGCATCTCGCTCGGTCAGCCGGCGCTGACGACCACGCTCGAGGCCTGGGACCAGGTCTTCGCGGTCAACGCCAAGGGCACGTTCCTGTGGGCGCGCGAGGCGCTGCGGGTGATGCTGCCGGCGCGGTGCGGCTCGATCGTCACCGTCGCCTCGCAGCTGGCTTTCGCCGGCGGCCGCGGCAACGCCGCCTATGTCGCTTCGAAAGGCGCCGTGGCGAGTCTGACGCGCTCGATCGCGCTCGACTACGCTACCAGCGGCGTGCGCTGCAACTGCGTATTGCCGGGCGCCACCGAGACGCCGATGCTCGCGCGGGCCTTCGCGCGCAGCCCCGATCCCGAGGCGGCACGTTCGCGTTCGCGCGGCAGGCATGCGATGGAACGTTTCGGGCGCGTCGAGGAGACGGCGCGCGCGATCCTGTTCCTCGCCGGCGACGACTCGTCCTTCACCACCGGGGCGATGCTGCCGGTCGAGGGCGGCTGGCTGGTCGCCTGAACGCTCACGCGGCCAGCATCGCCTCGATCGCGCGCTGGACGCCCAGCGCCTCGTCGAAGCTGGCGAGCGTGTGGGGCCGCCCCGCGAGCAGGGCCGCCAGCTGGTCGAGCTGACGCTGGCCGGCCTGCGCGCGCAGGTCGTCGACGCCGCCGGGCATCGCGGGCTGCCATGGGCCGTGCGCGTCGCGGCGCTCCAGCGCGTACCAGTCGCGCATGCGCATCGCGCCGTGCGCGCCGGTCACGGTCCAGAGATTGGTGTCGGACACCTCGCCGCGGATCGCCGCGTCGATCTCGACCTCGATGCCGCCGCCCGCCAGCGTCGCGGTCAGCGCGGTTTCCGCGCTGCGGCCGTCGGGCGGGTAGGTGACGCGCGCTGCTCGCAGCGCGAGCGGTCCGGTGAGTCGCTGCGTCGCGAACACGAAATGCGAGAGTACCTCGCGCGCGAAACCGCCCTCCGCGCGCTCGCTCAGCCAGCGCCCGGCCTGCTGCCAGTCGCGCGGCCATTTCGCGAAGCTGGCGTGGATCCCTATCCGCTGCACCGCGCCGAGTTCGCCCGCCGTGGCGGCCGCCACCACCGCCTGGAAGGACGCCGAGGAGGCGAAGGAGAAATTCACCGCGGAGGGTCGACTTTCGCGGGCAACGCGCCGGGCCAGCTCTTCGCCGTCCGCCATGTCGCTGGTCAGCGGCTTCTCGCAGAACACCGCCTTGCCGCTGTCGAAGGCGAGGTGGCAGAGCGCGGGATGGCTCGCGGGGGGAGACGCGATGTAGACGCAGCGCACGTCGTCGCGCGCCATGATCGCCGCGGGGCTGTCGGCGATCGCGGCGCCCTGGGCCTCGTGCGCGGCCGCCGCGCAGGCCTCGCGCGACGGGTCCCAGAGCGCGACGATCCTGAACCCGCCATGCTGGACGAGCCGGCCGATCATGCGCCGGCCCATGATGCCAAGCCCGATCAGCGCGATGCCGTGCGCCATGGCCGTGCTCAGGCGACGAGGGCGTCGATTTCGGCCGGGGCGACGCCGACCTTGCGCGCCGCGTCCTGCATCTGCGCGATCGTGTTCTCGTCGAGCGGGATGCCGTTGGCGAGGCGTTCGGCGCGCGTCTTGCGCTCGGGTTCGCCGGGCGCCAGCACCTCGCCATCGGCTGCCACGGGCTTGCACGCCTTCATCCAGTCGACGAAGTGACGCGCCTCGGCGTCGATGGCGCCGGCGTCGCCGAGGCGGCGCAGGTCGATGACGATCGACAGCATGTTGTTGTGCACCGTCCCGGTGTTGGGATGGCCATCGTGGTTGCAGCCGCCGCCCGAGAGCGCGCCGGCCAGAAGGTCGCAGAAGAACGCGAGTCCGTAGCCCTTGTGGTCGCCGAAAGGCGCGAGCGCGCCGGGCGGCGGGCCATAGAGATGATTGGGGTTCAGCGAGGGATTGCCCTCGCCGTCGACGACGCAACCCGGCGGCAGGTCGACGCCCTTGTTGCGCGCGACCTGGACCTTGCCTTCGGCGACCTTGGATGTCGCGAAGTCGAGAACGATCGGCTCGCGCCCGTCGATCGGCATGCCGCAGCAGAAGGGGTTGGTCGACATGCGGCGTTCCTTGCCGCCCCAGGGCGCGACGAGGCCGCCGGCATGCACGACGTTGACGAAATGGATCGACGCGCAGCCTTCCGCGGCGCAGGCCTCGGCCCAGTCGCCGATGCGGCCCAGATGATGGGCGTGCTTGAGCGCGATCAGGGCGACACCGGTCCTGCGCGCCTTGGCGATCGCGATCTCCATCGCCTCGCCGCCGAGCACCTGGCCGTAGCCGCTCTGTCCGTCGAGGATCGCGAAGCCGTCGGACTCGGCGATCACTTTCACATGCGTGTTCGGCTTGATCTTTCCTTCGCCGAGCCAGCCGATGTACGAGGTCACGCGCACGACGCCGTGCGAGTCGTGGCCCATCAGATTCGAATCGACGAGGCGCTTCGCGATCGTTTCCGCCTCGCGGGCCGAACTGCCGGCCCGTGCGAAGACCGCCGCGACGAAGCGGTTCAGCTTGTCTGCCTTGATGCGCTTCACGTCCGTCCTCCGATAACGATGACGTTGTCGAGGGGCTCGCCGCGCGACAGGCGGTCGAGATTGGCCGCCATCGCGCGCGTGCGCCTGACGACCGTACCGGTCGTCCACCCAGCGATATGCGCGCTCAGGATCACGTTGTCGAGCAGGTCGAAGCGGAACGGCCAGTTCGCGACGTCCTCGGTCGGGACCGTCGGATAGCGCCACCAGGTGTCGATCACCGCGCCGCCGATCCGCCGGTCCTTCAGCGCGGCGTAAAGCGCCGCCTCGTCGATCACCGGGCCGCGCGCGACATTGACGATCACGGCATGCGCCGGCATCGCGGCGAGGACGCGGGCATCGATCAGGCCGCGCGTCTCGGGCGTGAGCGCGCAGCCGAGCACGACGAAATCGGCCTCGCGAACCGCATCGGCCAGCCGGTCGAGGCCGTACATGGCGTCGACATGCGGCTCGTCCGCGCGCACCGTCCGATTGACCCCGACCACGCGCATCTCGAAGGCCTTCGCGCGCTTGGCGACCGCGCGACCGATCCGGCCCATGCCGACGATCGCGACGGTGCGGCCGGCGAGTTCCCCGTCGGGCGCGCCGCCGAAGCGGCTCGAGCGCGACCAGTCGCCGCGGCGCATGTCGGCATCGGCGGGCCCCAGCCGGATGCTCCATTCGAGCATCGCGAGCAGCGCGTATTCCGAACATCCCGGCTCGTGCTCGAAGCAGTTGCACAGCGCCGTGCCCGCCGGCAGCGCGGACAGGTCGATGCCGTCGTAGCCTGCGCCCGGGACCTGCAGCAGGCGAAGCTTCGGCGAGGCGGGGGCCGCCCGGGTGAGCGAAATGCCGATCGCGGCGTCGGCATCGGCAAGACCGCGCACGACGTCGGGCGCGTCCATCGCCGCGCCCGTCTCCACGAGTTCCCAGTCGGTCGTCAGCATCTTCTCGAGGCCGGCGCGGAAAGGATGCACCGCGGGGCCCATCAGGAGTGCGCGCATGTCGGTCTTCCTTCTTTCGCTGCGTGTTCAGCCGCGGATGTCGCCCTCGGCCTTCATCCATCGCACCGAGGTGCGGAATGCCTCCAGCGTGCGGGCGACGTCCTCGGGCCCGTGCGCGGAGGAGACGAGGCCACCCGGCGAACCCATGATGTCCACGCCGTTGGCGAGCATGGCCACGCGCAGCCGCCCGGCGATGTTCGGATCGCGCGTGCCCTTCAGCCCCTTGAAGCCGAGTTTCAGCGGCTCGAACGCGGCGGGATCTATCGGCAGACCCGCAGGGTTGACGAAGATCAGGAACGCCGAGCGGTCGCCGTAGACGCCCCAGGGGATCCCTTCCTCTACCAGCACGCGGCGCAGCCCGGCCCGCAGCGTTTCCGCTGTGCGGCAGGCCTGCTCGCAGACATCCTCGCGCTCGACGATGGACAGCATCGCGACGCCGGCCGCGGCGCAGAGGGGATTTGCATTGTAGGTGCCCTGGTGCTGGACCTTCTCGCGGCCCGCGGCGCGCATGGCGGCGAAGTCGAGCTGGTCGAAGATCTCGCGCCGGCCGGCGACCGCGCCGCCTGGCAGCCCGCCGGCCACGATCTTGGCCAGCGAGCACATGTCCGGGACGATGCCGAAATGCTCCTGCGCGCCGCCGCGCGCCCACCGGAAACCGGTGATCACCTCGTCGAAGATCAGGACGATGCCGCGCCGCGCCGTCGCCTCGCGCACGCGCTGCAGGAAATCCGGCGGCAGCGGTACCGTGCCCCAGGACGCACCCGAGGGCTCGACGATCGCGGCGGCGATGTCGTCGCGCGCGTCGATGGTCGCGATCACCCGGTCGACGTCGTCGGTCGGCAGCATGATCGCCTGGTCGACCAGCGCGGGCAGGATGCCGACCGGCGTCGAGCCGTCGAAATGCGACGTCGCGCCGGCGGCGACCTGATCGTGCCAGCCGTGGAAATGGCCGGTGAAGCGCAGGATCTTGGGCCTGCCGGTGAAGGCGCGCGCGAGCCGGATCGCGAGATGCGTGGCCTCGGTGCCGGAGGCTGTGAAGCGCACGCGCTCGGCGCAGGGCACGAGCCGGTTGATGAGCTGCGCCCAGCGCACCTCCAGCTCGTGCGACGAGCCGTAATGCGTGCCGAGCTGGATCTGCCGCGTCACCGCCTCGACCATCGAGGGATGGGCGTGGCCCAGCAGCAGCGAGCCGTGGCCGCCGAAATAGTCGACATACTCGTTGCCGTCGACGTCCCATTTGCGCGGGCCGGCGGCGCGCGCGACATAGACGGGGTGGGGCGACAGGTGGCGCGAGTCGTGCGCGACGCCCGACGGCAGCACGCGCGCGGCTTCGGCGTAGAGCCGCGCCGAGCCGGGCGTGCGGGACCGGTATTCGGCCTCGAGATGCGAATTCGTCTTCAGCACGGTCGCCATCGTCTCGTCTCCCCGGAGCGGTCAGGACGTCATGTCGCGCATCGCCTTGGCGCGCTGCGTCGCCGCGCCCAGCAGCAGCGGCAGGTCGTTGCCGGCCAGCGCCGCCTGCATGCCGAGCTTGAGATAGCGGGCCAGAAGCGCCTCGGCGTAGATACCGCCGATAGCGGGAATGCGGCCATGCCGCCGGCACGCCGCGATGACGGTCTCGATCGCGGCAACCAGTCGTGGATCCTCGAATTGCCCGGGGATCCCCATCTCCAGTGTCAGGTCGCTGCAGCCCATGAGCAGCATGTCGATGCCGGGCACGGCCGCGATCGCGTCGGCGTTCGCGACGGCCTTGGGCGTCTCGATCATTACCGCCACGAGCGTGGCGGCGTTGATCGTCGCGGCGGCCTCGCCGATGGGCAGGCTGGCATAGGCGACCTGCGGCAGGCCGCCGACGATAGAGCGATGGCCGACGGGCGGGTAGCGGTATGCGTCGGCGATCGCGCGCGCCTCCTCGGGCGTGTCGACATGCGGCATGACGATGCCGAGCGCGCCGCCGTCGAGGCAGCGCGTGCCCATGGTCGTCTGCCCCATCGGCACGCGCACGAGCGGGGCGATGCCGGCATCGAGCGCCGCCACCGAGATCTGGCACGCCGCGTCGATCGACATCTGGCCGTGCTCGAGGTCGATGAAGAGCCAGTCGAAGCCGGCGACCTTCATCAGCTTGGCGATCTCGACGCCGCGCACGACGCGCACGCCCACGCCGAGCGCGACGCCGCCCGCCTCGATGCGTCGGCGGACTGGGTTGGCGATCATGTTCCCCACGGCAGGACCTCCCCGGAAGCGACCTCGCGTGAGGTTACGCGACCCGGGGTGCCGACGACGAGGAATTCTTGTAGCATCGCGATGTCGCACGACGCGCATGCGCGTGGCTTCGGGAGGCCGGGGGAATGGGAAGATTGCGCATCGTATTCGCCGCGCTCGCGCTTGCGGTCGTCGCGTGCGCATCGCTCGCCGCCGTCCCCGCGCGCGCCGAGGGCGCGTCGGCCCAGCCCAAGGCGCATACGAAGCTCCGCACCTTGCCCGTCGACAGCAAGCCGTGGACCGGCGACTTCAAGGCGATGGCCGAGCGCCGGATGATCCGGGTGCTGGTGCCGTTCAGCCGCACGCTCTATTTCGTCGACCGCGGACACGAGCGCGGACTGACCGCGGAACTCGTGCGCGACTTCGAGAAGCACATCAACCGCAAGCTCAGGACCGGCAAGCGGCCGATCACCGTCTACATCGTGCCGACGACGCGCGACAAGCTGCTGTCCGGACTGGTCGACGGGCTGGGCGACATCGCCGCCGGCAACCTGACCGTCACCGACGAGCGACTGCGGGTCGTGGACTTCGCCGGCTTCGGCGCCAAGGCCTTGGTCAGCGAAGTTCTCGTCACGGGCCCGAAGGCGGCGCCTGTCGACGGGCTCGACGGCCTCGCCGGGCGGCGGGTGCATGTGCGCCCTTCGAGCAGCTATCGCGAGAGCCTCGAGGCCTTGTCGGCACGGTTCCGCGCTGGGGGGCGCGCGCCGGTCGAGATCGTGCCGGTGCCCGACGCGCTCGAGGACGAGGACATGATGGAGATGGCGAATCTCGGCCTGCTCGACGCCATCGTGGTCGATGACTGGAAGGCGCGGCTCTGGGCCCAGGTGCTGCCCAAGCTGCGCGTGCACGCGGACATCGTCCTGCGCGACGAGGCGCACACTGCCTGGGCGATCCGCAAGGATAGCCCCCAGCTGGCCGCCGCCATCGAGGAGTTCTTCACCAAGGGCGGCGACGCCAAGGCGGCCAGCGCCGCCCGGCTGGCCGCCTATCATCGCCGGCTGCGTCAGATGCGCGATCCGACAACGGAGGAGGACTGGGTGCGGTTCGAAGCGGCGGCGAACCTGTTCGCGACCTATGGGACCCGCTACGGCTTCGAGCCGTTGCTGCTGCAGGCCCAGGGCTATCAGGAGAGCAGGCTGGACCAGGGCGCGCGCAGCGCGCACGGGGCGATCGGCGTGATGCAGGTGATGCCCGAGACCGGGCAGTCGATGAAGGTCGGCGACATCTCGGCGATCGAGGCCAACATCCACGCCGGCGCCAAGTACATGGACCTGCTGATGTCGCGCTACTTCGCCGACGCGCATTTCAGCGACGCAAACCGCGCGCTCTTCGCCTTCGCGGCCTACAACGCCGGTCCCAACCGCATCGCCCGCATGCGCGAACTCGCGCGCAAGCGCGGTCTCGACCCCGACAAGTGGTTCAACAACGTCGAGATCGTCGTCGCCGAGAAGGTCGGCGCCGAGCCGACCCATTACGTGCGCAACATCTACAAGTACTACGTGACCTACAGCCTGATGGCCGATGCCGCCGCCGCCCGCCGCGCCGCCCTGAAGGCCGTCGCCGAAGAGTGAAGGGTGCGCCGATGCACACGGCCGCGCTGCGCTACATCGCCGAGGTCGCCCGCCGCGGCTCCGTCCGCAAGGCGGCGGCGGCGCTCAACGTCGCAGCCAGCGCCATCGACCGGCAGTTGCTGAAGATCGAGGCGGCGCTCGGCACTCCGCTCTTCGACCGTACGCCGACCGGCATGCGGCCGACGCCGGCCGGCGCGATCCTCCTGCGCCATGTCGCCGACACGCTGCTCGATTTCGAGCGGGTACGGGCGGAGATCGACGATCTGCGCGGCATCAAGACCGGCAATGTCGCGATCGCCGCGGTCGACTCGCTGCTGGTCGAGTTCCTGCCGCGCATGCTCGATCGCCTTCGCGCCGAGTTTCCCGCCGTCTGCTTTTCCGTGAACGCCGCCGAACCCGCCGGCATCGCGGGCCTCGTCGCGGGTGGCGAGATCGATCTGGGTTTCACCTTCGTCGGACCGCCGCTCCCTGGCACCGCCTGGCTGGCGGCAGTGCCTGCCCCGCTGGGGGTCGTCATGCCGGCCACCCACCCGCTCGCGCGCCGGCGGAGCATCAGACTGGACGACCTGCGCGGGCATCCGGTCGTACTGCCGACCGGACCGCTGCCGCGGACCATGGACGTCGATCCGGGTTTCGCCGCGTTCCGCGCGGCCGCGCGGCCGCGCCTGTCGTCGAA
>JBIKXN010000229.1:0-6109 GCA_044355765.1 Alphaproteobacteria bacterium | reverse complement strand
GCCCGGCATCGATCCGCAATTCGGCCGGACCCGTCCGGCGCACCGTGTAGTCGATCGCGAGCGGCAGCGAGCCCTCGACCTGAGGCCGCAGGTCGAAGCCGAAACCGGCGAGGTCCTCGGCGCTCACCGTGCCGTTGGCCCGGATGCGCTCGCGCACGGGATTGCCGGCGAGGAACCCCAGCGCATACTCGACCTCGACAGGTATGCGCCCGAGCGTCAGGCGGCCGGCCGCCGAAAGCCCCTTCTCGTCGAAGCGGCCGGCGACCTCGCCGTCCCGCGCATCCTGGCCGAGCGCGGCGCGCTTCAGCCCGAAGCCTTTCGCCTGGACGGTTCCGGAGACCGCGACCTGCTCGACGCGCAGATCGCCGACCAGAGGAAACTGGAAACGCGCCCGCGTGGACGCCTCGCCGGCGAAATCCGCGGGGTTTAGCGCCACCGTCCGCAGCAGCGACAGCGGACGGCGGTCGAGCAGCGCCAGTTGCTCGCGCACGGGACCGCGCACCGCGATCTGGATGTCGGCGCGCTCCGTGTCGCCGTCCAGACCGCTGAGATGGGTCCGCGAAGATTCCACGCGCAAGCCTCCGACGGCACCCGTCTCCGTCACCACCGTCGCGTGGTCGAGCCCGATCGTGGCGATGCCGTCGACGCCGGTGGCCGGCGGCATCGGGGCGAGATAGACGACCGACGCGCCGCGGAAACGGACCTTGGCCGCGAGCTGGGTGGCGACGATCCCGGAATTCCCGCCGCCCGCGAGCGCGACGTCGAAACTCGCCTCGTCGACCATGCCGCCCGAAATGTTGCGGGTGATCCAGTCGCGCGCGTTCGGCGCGACGACGAGCGGCCAGAACGTGTCGAGCGAGTCGATCGGCACGTCCCGCAACGCGGCCGCGATCGCGATCGAAGCGGCGCCGGCGGGATCGAAGCTCACGGACCCGCGCATCTCGCCGGAACCGCCCCCGGCGAAGCCAAGCCCGAGGCGCTCGATGTCGAGCCGCCGTGCGGCGGCGTCATAGCGCAGTTCCGCGCCGAAGCCGGTCAGTCCGGCCCGCCGCGGCAGCAGTGCCGCATCCTCGAGAAATCCGCCGTCGGCGGCGGCGAGGCGCGCTCGTGCGTCGACCAGCCCCAGCTCCGGATCGAGGGTCAGCGAAAGACGGCCATCGAGCGGCAGCGCGACGCCGGCGAGGCGCTGCGCGTCGGGAACCAGGTCGGCGAGCATCGCCGCCAGCGCGTCGCCGGCGACCCCGTCGAACGCCAGCGACGCCGAGACCCGCCCGCGCCCGGTCGGCCTCTCGGCGACCGCCGCCAGCCTGACGGCGTGCGCGCCGCGCGCGACACGCAGCGCCGCCTCGATACGCATGCCGTCGCCCGCGAAGCGCAGCCGCAGATCCGCGTCGCTCGCCTGCCACGTCGCGCCGCTCGCCAGATCGACGATCCGGATCGCCGCGCGCGAGGTCAGGATCTCCTCGAGATGCTCGCCCGGCTCGGCCGGTGCGTCCTCCGCCGCCGCCTTGGACAGGCGGGCGAGCGCGACGGTCTCGCCACCCAGGCCCGCGACATGCAGCGAGCCGTCCTGGCGCCGTTCGATCGCGAGGTCCAGGGCCTCGATGCCGAGCGCGGTCGGGGCGATCCGCCCGCGCAGAAGCGCCCCGCGCGACAGCCGCAGCGTCGCCGAATCGAGGCCGGCCACCTGGACGCCGTCGGCACCGACGACGCGCACGCCGCGCACGCGCAGATCGAGGCCGCTCGGCCAGCCGCTCCAGGCCAACTCGGCGCCGTCGAGCCGCAGCTGGAAACCAGGCAGCGCGTCCTCCAGGGCTGGCGCCATGTAGGGCAGCAGCGCGTCGAGCGGCACCGGCCCCTCCGACAGGCGCCAGACAGCCAGACCGCAGAGAACGACCAGCGCCATCGCCAGGACGACGATGCCCTCGAGCACGGCATGGGCGAAGCGGTGGAACATGCCGGCATCATACATCGGCGGACGGCTTGACGCGCACCGGGTCGCGGGCGCATCTGTGGCCATGACGATCCTGCATCCTGGCTTCGCGGCCGCGTCCTGGCCGCGCCCTGCCGACCCCGCCGCGGCCGAGCGCGAGCACCGGAGCCTCGACGGCGATACGGACGGGCTCGAACCGCCGGCGACCGACCTGCGGGCGATCGCCGCGACCCCCGGCGGCGGCGCCGCGCTTGCCGCCCTGTTCGGCAACAGCCCGTTCCTCACCCATTGCGTGCAGCGCGACCCAGGTTTCGCCGCCGCGCTGCTGCGCGACGGCCCGGACGCGGCGGCCGCCGCCGTCGGCGCCGACCTCCAGGCGGCCGGGCGAGACGCACTGGAAGGCGATGCGCTCGCCGCGACGCTGCGGATCGCACGGCGACGCATGGCGCTGACGATCGCCCTCGCCGACATCGCCGGCCTGTGGCCGCTGGCGCGCGTCACCGCCTCGCTCTCCGATTTCGCCGACCGCGCGATCGGCCTCGCGGTCGACGACCAGTTGCGCCGCCTCGACGACGCAGGCGCCATCGCGCTCGCCGACCGCGCCCGACCGGCGCAGGACAGCGGGCTCGTAGTCCTGGGCATGGGCAAGCTCGGCGGGCGCGAGCTCAACTACTCGTCCGACGTCGACCTGATCGTCCTCTACGACATCGAGCGCGTGCGGACCGACGATCCCGACTCGCTGCAGAAGAACTTCGTACGCCTCGCGCGCGGCATGGTGCGCATGCTCGAGGAGCGCACCGGCGACGGCTACGTCCTGCGCACCGATCTGCGGCTGCGACCGGATCCCGGCGCCACGCCGCTCGCGATGTCGACCGACGCGGCGGAGGTCTACTACGAGACGCTCGGCCAGAACTGGGAGCGCGCCGCGATGATCAAGGCGCGCCCCGTCGCCGGCGACCTGGCGGCGGGCGCGCGTTTCCTCGAGCGCCTGCGGCCCTTCGTGTGGCGACGGCATCTCGACTTCGCCGCGGTGCAGGACATCCATTCGATCAAGCGCCAGATCCACGCCCATCGCGGCGGCGGCGAGGTGGCCCTCGGCGGCCACAACATCAAGGTCGGACGCGGCGGGATCCGCGAGATCGAGTTCTTCGCGCAGACGCTGCAGCTGATCTGGGGCGGCCGCATGCCGGCGCTGCGCATCGGCGCGACCTGCGCCGCGCTCGCGGCCCTGGTCGCGGCCGGCCGCGCCGACGGCGCGGTCGTCGCCGATCTGACCGGCTGCTACGAGACGCTGCGCCGCGTCGAGCACCGGTTGCAGATGATCGGCGACCAGCAGACCCAGACGCTGCCCGCCGACGATGCGGGGATCGCGCATCTCGCCGCCTTCCTCGGCTATGCGGATCCCGACGCGTTCGCGAGCGACATGCTCGCGACGCTGCGCCGGGTGGAGCGCCACTACGCGCGGCTGTTCGAGGAAGCGCCGGACCTCGGCGAGCGCGGCGGGAACCTGGTCTTCACCGGCGCGGAGGACGATCCCGGCACCATCGAGACGCTGGCCGGTATGGGCTTCGCCGACCCGCCCGCCGTGACGCGCCAGGTGCGGGCCTGGCATCACGGCCGCTATCGCTGCATGCGCAGCGCCCGCGCGCGCGAGCTGCTGACCGAACTGATGCCGTCGCTGCTGGGCGCGCTGGGACGCACGCCGGATCCGCAGGTCGCCTTCGTCAATTTCGACCGCTTCATGTCGCGCCTTCCCGCGGGCGTGCAGCTTTTCTCGCTGTTCCACGCCAACCCGCACCTGCTCGGCTTCGTGGCCGAGATCATGGGTGGTGCCCCGCGCCTCGCCGACCAGTTGAGCTCGCGCGCGGCCCTGCTCGACCTCGTGCTCGCCGAGGGCGCGACCCGCGCCGTGCCCGACGCGGCCGCCTGCGCGGCCGACCTCGCCGCGGCCCTCGGCCAGGCGCGCGACTTCCAGGACGAACTCGACGTCGTCCGGCGCTGGCGCTCCGAGCGCGGCTTCGTCGTCGGCGTGCAGGTGCTGCGCGGCGCGGTCGACGCCGCCCGGGCCGGCGCGGCGCTGGCGGACATCGCCGACACGACCCTCGCGGCGCTGGCCCCTGCCGTGGCGCGCGAATTCCGGCGCCAGCACGGCAAGGTCCGCGGCGGCGACTTCGCGATCGTCGCGCTCGGCAAGCTTGGCGGACGCGAGATGACCGCGACCTCGGATCTCGACCTGCTGCTGCTCTACGACGCGCCTGAGGACGCGGTGTCGGACGGCGAGAAGCAGCTGCCGGCACCGCAATACTTCCTGCGCCTGGCGACCCGCTTCGTGAACGCGGTCACCGCGATGACTCCCGAAGGGCAGCTCTACGAGATCGACACCCGGCTGCGGCCCTCCGGAACCAAGGGCCCGATAGCCACCAGCCTCCCGGGTTTCCGCCGCTACAACCTCGAGGACGCCTGGACCTGGGAGCACATGGCGTTGACGCGCGCGCGGGTCGTCGTCGCGCCCACGACGCTGCGCGCGCGGATCGAGGCGGTGGTCGACGAGGTGCTGCGTCGGCCGCGCGACCCGGCGCGCGTCCTCGCCGACGTCGCCGACATGCGCGTGCGCATCGCGCGCGAGCGCGGCGCGGCGGCCCCGCTCGACGTCAAGAACCGGCGCGGCGGCCTCATCGACGTGGAATTCGTTGTCCAGGCGCTGACCCTGGTGCATGGGGCGCGCCACCCCGGGCTGCGCGCGCCGTCCACCGCAGCCGCGCTCGACGCGCTCGAATCGGCCGGTCTGCTCGCCGCCGCGGACGCGGCGACGCTGCGCCGCGCCTTCGCGCTTTCGAGCGCGGTGCAGGCGGTGCTGCGGACGGCGATCGACGGCGCCGTCGATCCCGGCAGCCAGCCGCCCGCCCTGCTCGCGGGGCTTGCGCGCGTCGTCGGCGCATCTAGCTTCGCAGCCCTGGAGGCCGACCTGGACGCGGCCTGCGGGGCCGCGCATGCGGTCTACGAGCGGGTGATCCCCGCAGCCCCGGCGGACGGCGATCCGCCGCCCCCGTGACCCTGGACGAAGGAGACGATCTGCGATGGCCCAGCTCAAGGTCGGAGACAAGGCCCCGGACTTCGCGCTGCCCGGCGACGGCGGCAAGGACATGAAGCTGTCGGCGTTCAAGGGCCGGCCGGTGGTCGTCTATTTCTATCCGAAGGACGATACGTCGGGCTGCACCAAGGAAGCCTGCGGCTTCAACGACGCCTTGCCCGATTTCGGCAAGGTAAAGGCCGAGATCGTCGGCATCAGCCGAGACTCGGTCGCCAGCCACGACAAGTTCGTCAAGAAATACGGCCTCAAGTTCCGGCTCGGTGCGGATGCCGACGGCAAGGTCTGCGAGGCCTATGGCGCCTGGGTCGAGAAGAGCATGTACGGGCGCAAGTACATGGGCATCGAGCGCTCGACGTTCCTGATCGACGCCAAGGGCGTGATCCGCGGCATCTGGCGCAAGGTCAAGGTGCCCGGCCATGTCGAAGAGGTCCTGGCCGCCACCAAGGCGCTGTGACGATGGGCGGGGCGGATCGCAACGGGCACGGCGCCGCGCGCGATCTGGTCGCATATCGCGACGCGGACGCCGCGCTGGCGGCGGCTTTGCGGATCTACGCCGCGGCGACCGCTGCGATCCGCGACCGCTTCGACGCCTTCGCCGGCGGCACGCGCGACGGCGTTCCGCCGTCCGCCTTCTATCCATATGTCGGCATCGACGTCCCCGCCGCCGCGCTCAACATCGACGCGCGCGTCGCCTATGGCGCGGCGCTCGACCCCGGCAGCTACGGTGGCACGCTGACCCGCCCCGACCTGTTCGCCGCGTATTATCGCGAGCAGTTCAGGCTGCTGCTGCGCCATCACGGCGTCGACCTGCTGGTCGGCGTCAGCAACCGGCGGATCCCCCTGCCCTTCGTGGTCGAGCGTGCGGTCGCCGGCATAACCGAGGCCGACGTGCGGGCGCTGCAGCAGGTCTTCGCGCTGCCCGACCTGTCGGTGATCGACGATGCGATCGCCAACGGCACGCATCGCACCCCGGGCGGGCACGCGCGGCCGATGGCGCTGTTTCCCGCGGAGCGCGTCGACTATTCGCTGCAGCGGCTGCGCCACTACACCGCCACCGACCCGGCCGACATGCAGCGATTCATTCT
>JBIKXN010000228.1:0-6112 GCA_044355765.1 Alphaproteobacteria bacterium | reverse complement strand
GGTGTAGATCAGGGTGTTGCCTTCGGCGAGCCCGACCTCGGCAAGCGTCTGCGCGAACCCGGGCGCCTCGCCGAGGCCGCTGGCGCGCGCCAGCGATTGGGCGACGAAGGTCGCGCTCGAACCGACCAGCAGCGCGTCGCCGTCGATGACGATCACCGGCTGGTTGTCGCCGAACGGCTGGATCGCCTCCGCGGTCCGGAAGGCCGGCCGTCCGGCGACGCTCGCCGGAACGAGAAGCGGGAAATCGCGCAGCAGCGGCGCCAGTTGCTGGCCGAGGCCGTCGACGCGCAGCAGGAACCCGCCGTTGCGCAGCAGTTCCAGCCCCCAGTCCTCCAGGATCTGCGCGTGCGGGGTGGGCGTCACCCCCAGCCGCAGCGCCAACGTGATCCGGCCCCGCAATGCGGCCGCGAGCGTCAGCGCCTCGGCGGCCTCCGGCCCGGCGCGGCCGGCGAGCACGTCGCCAGCCTTGTCCAGCCCGGCCTCGGGATCGAAGCGGCGCGCGATCGCCGTCCCGGCGCGGACCAGCGCTGGGATGTCGATCTCCGTCTCGAGGAAGAAATCCGTGTCGGGCGGCGCGAGGCGCGTTGTCGCGAAGGGTCGGGCCGGGCCGCCCAGCGCCGCCAGCAACCCGCGGCGGGGTTCGGGCGCATGGACGAAGCTGCGATTGAGATACCTGGCCGAACCGGCGCGCGTCGAACTCATCCCCACCGCCTTCACGCCCGACAAGCCGATCTCCTCGAGGATGGCCGCATAGTCCTGGCGCAGGATCGCGAGGTCCGGGTCGTCGCCGACCGCGTCGGCGATCGCGGCGGTGAGGTCGCGTCCCAGACGCGCGATCTGGTCCTCGTAGTCGATGAACACGAAGAACGAGCCGCCGAGGTCGATCCGCGCGCGCACCGCTTCGAGGCTGGAGACCGGCCTCGCCTGCTGGCCGTCTGCCGGACCCGCGGCGGCCACCGCGATCAGGAACAATGCGGCCAGGGCAGGGCGCAGGGCGTAGGACTTAAGCATGCGGACGCATCTCCAAAGCGCGGGACCTGCCCGCGCGGGGCAGGATATGATGCGCCGAGTCTGGTTGCCGATCCCTTTCGCCGCCGCCCGTCGCGACCGTCGTGTCGCCGGGCGGGGCGGCGCGCTCATCACCGGGAGGAAACGCGATGCCCAGGATCCTGACCCCCGCGCAGGTCGAGCAGTATCGTCGCGACGGCTACGTCCACCCCATCCGCATCATGAGCCCCGAGCAGGCGGGCGAATTGCGCCGCCGCCTGGAGTCCTTCGAGGCGTCCACGGGTGGACCGCTCAAGGGCGATCTGCGCCACAAGACGCATCTGCTGTTTTCCTGGCTCGCCGACCTCGTCCATCACGAGCGCATCCTTGACGCGATCGAGGATCTCCACGGGCCGGACCTGCTCTGCTGGTCTTCCAGCTTCTTCATCAAGGAGGCGCGCAGCCCGGGTTTCGTCTCCTGGCACCAGGACTCGACCTATTGGGGACTGAGCAGGCCCGACGTCGTGACCGCCTGGATCGCGCTGACCCCCTCGACACGGGCGAACGGGGCGATGGAGGTCATCCCCGGGACCCATCTGATGGACCAGATCCCCCACCGCGACACTTTCGATGCCGACAACATGCTGTCGCGCGGGCAGGAGGTGATGGTCGACATGGACCCAGGGCGGGCGGTGGCGCTCGAACTCGAGCCCGGAGAGATCTCTCTGCACCATGTCCGCCTCGTCCACGGCTCGGCGCCCAACCCGTCCGCCGACCGGCGGATCGGCTACGCGGTCCGCTACATCCCGACCGACGTGGCGCAAACCGCCGGCGGCGACGATTCCGCTGCCCTGGTCCGTGGGACCGACCGCCATGGCCATTTCCGGCTCGAGCCGCGGGCGACCAGCGACCTCGACCCCGCCTTCGTGTCGCTCCACCGCGACCTTTCCGCCCGCAACGCCGCCATCCTCTACCGGGGCACCGGCGTCGGGTCGTTCAACGACCGGCGCGCGGTCCGCGGGCGGGCCGACGGTGGCGCTTAACGCTGGATCGCGGGGCGCGGTTGCGCTAGGCGTGTCGGCGATGTCCGAGCCCGACTCGAAGATCGACGCGAACGAAGTGCTCGTGAAGCCCATGCGGGCCGCCCTGTGGGCGGCCACCGGTTTCAGCGCGATCGTCAACATACTGATGCTGGTGTCCCCGCTCTACATGATGCAGGTCTTCGACCGCGTCATCTCGAGCCGTAGCACCGACACGCTCGTCTACCTGACGGCGATCGCCTTCCTGGCGCTCGCCGCCATGGCCGTCATCGATCTCTTCCGCGCGCGCGTGCTCACGCGGGTGGCGGAATGGCTGGAACGCCGGGCCGGTCACGACGCCTTCATGCGGGCGCTCGAGCAATTGCCGATGCTGGGCGCGGCCCGGCCCGGCGACGCGGCGCTGCGCGACATCGCCCGGGTGCGCGGCTTCGTCGGCAGCCCGGCGCTGATCGCGCTGCTCGATCTGCCCTGGATGCCGCTCTACTTCATCCTGAACTTCATGATCCATCCGTGGCTCGGCTGGGCTTCGGTGATTGGCGGCCTGGTGCTGCTGGTGGTCACGATTCTGGGCGACATGTCGACCCGGCCGCTGCTCGTGCGCGCCGGCGAGAGCCAGGAACGCGCCGTGCGCGTGATGGTCAGCGCGCAGCGCGGGACCGAGGCCGTGCAGGCCATGGGACTGTCCATGCCGATGGCCGCGCGCTGGGCGGCGGCCGTCGCGGAATCGCACGACGCGAACCGCGCCTCGGCCGACCGCATCGCCCTTGTCTCGAGCATCAGCAAGTTCGTGCGCTTCGCCTTCCAGGTCGTGACGCTGTGCATCGGCGCCTGGCTGGTCCTGCAGCAGGAGATGACCGCCGGGGCGTCGATCGCGGCCTCCATCCTCATGGGCCGCGCGGTCGCGCCGATCGACCAGGCGATCGGGTCCTGGCGCCTGATCGCTTCGAGCCTGGAGTCGTGGCGCAACCTGAAGGCGTTCATCGCCGCGGTTCCCCGGATCCGCCGGACCGCCCTGCCGCCGCTGCGCGGCGCGCTGTCGGTAGAGCGCCTGGTCTTCCATCTTCCCGGCAGCGAGCGCCCCATCCTGCGCGAGGTCTCCTTCGAACTGCCCGCCGGCAAGGCGCTGGCGATCGTCGGTCCCTCCGGGTCGGGCAAGTCGACGCTCGCACGCATGATCACAGGGGTCTTCGCGCCGACATCGGGCCATGTCCGCATCGACTCCGCCGAGGTCCACGAGATTCCGCGCGACGAATTCGGTCCGCAGGTCGGATATCTGCCGCAGAACGTCGAGTTGTTCCGCGGCACGGTGGCGGAGAACATCGCGCGGATGGAGGTCCCGGACGATGCCCTGGTCGTGGCGGCGGCAAGGCGCGCGCGCGTGCACGAGATGGTGCTGCGGATGGCGGACGGCTACGAGACCGATATCGGCGAGGATGGCAACCGGCTGTCGGGCGGTCAGCGCCAGCGGGTCGGGCTCGCGCGCGCTCTCTACGGCGATCCGCGGATCCTGGTCCTGGACGAGCCCAACTCGAATCTCGACAACGACGGCGAAGAGGCGCTGGCCGAGGCCGTCCGCGAAGCCCTGGCGCGCGGCGCCACCGTGATCATGATCACCCACCGTCTCAATCTGGTGAACATTGCCGACGCGATCCTGGTCATGCGCGACGGCGCGGTCGAGGCGTTCGGATCGCGCGACGAGGTCATGGCGCGTATGCGCAATCTGCGCCAGGCTCCGGCCCCGCAACCTGCGCCGGCGGCCGAGCAGGCCGCCGTATTGCGGGCGCGGATGGCCGCGGGCGGCGGCGGGGCAGGCGCGGCGTGATCGTGGGCGAGGCCGTGCCGCCGCCGCTGCCGACCGCGCTGGCGCGTCCGCGTGCCGCCCGTCTGCCATCCGCGATCGACATCCCCGCGGCGCCGCGCACGCGGCGTGACATCCGTCTGGGAGCGGCGATCACGCTTTCCTTCTGCATCGGCTTCGGGCTTTGGGCATGGCTCGCGCCGCTCGCCACGGCGACGCTGGCCTCGGGCATGCTGATCGTCGAAGGCAACCGTCGCACCCTCCAGCATCTCGAGGGCGGGATCGTGCGCGAGTTCCTGGTGCGCGACGGCGACGAGGTGAAGGAAGGCGCCGTCCTGATCCGGCTGGACGACACGCAGACGGCGTCCACCACACAGGCGCTGCGCGGCATCGTCGACGGCTTCCGCGCCCTGGATGCGCGGCTCAGCGCCGAGCGCGTCGGAGCTGACCGTATCGATTTCCCAGCGGATCTGGCGGAGCGTCGCGGCGAACCGGGTGTGGCGGAGATCATCGCCGGCCAGGAGGCCATCTTCGTCAGCAGGCGGGTGTCGCTGGAAGGCCAGGCGTCGATCCTGACCCAGCGCGTCGAGCAGTTGCGCGCCGAGATCCGCAGCTACCAGGCGCAGATGCGCGCCCAGGAAGAGCAGCTGGTGTTCATCCGCGCCGAGATCGAGGACGTGCGCGGCCTGGTCGACAAGGGGCTCGAGCGCCGACCGCGGCTGCTGGCGCTGCAGCGCAACGCCGCGCAGCTGGTCGGGACGCGCGACCAGCAGCAAGGCCTTGTCGCGCGTGCGGAGCAGCAGATCGGCGAGGCCGAGCTGCAGCTGCTTCAGATCCGCAACCAGCGCCTCACCGAGGTGACGACTGAGCAGCGCGACCTGCGTTCGCGCCTCGCCGAAACCCAGGAACGCCTGCGCGCGGCGACCGACGTGCAGCAGCGGCGCGAGGTCGTGGCGCCTTTCGCGGGCGTCGTCACCAATCTGCGCTTCCACACGGTCGGCGGGGTGGTGCGGCCGGGCGATCCGCTTCTCGACCTCGTTCCGAAGGAGGAGGGGCTGGTGGCGGAGGTCCGCATCCAGCCACAGGACGTTCAGCACGTCGCTGTCGGGATGAAGGCCGAGGTCCGGCTGACCGCCCTCAAGCAGCGTCTCGTGCCGATGGTCCATGGCGAAGTCGTGTATGTCGCCGCCGACATCGATCTCGATCCGCGCAGCCTCGCGAGCTACTACCGGGCGAGGGTCCGCATCGACGCCGACCAGTACGGCATCCTCCACGGCGTCACGCTCGCGCCCGGGATGCCGGCCGACGTGATGGTGCGCGGCTCCGACCGGAACTTCCTGGCCTATTTCACGCAGCCCATCCGCGAGAGCTTCAACCGCGCCTTCCGCGAATACTGAGCGCGTCGCGATACGACCCAAGACCGCATTCGCCCTGCGGACTTGCGTCCTTTGCAGGGCAGCGCGCGGTCCATCATCCAAGTTGCGTCTTCACGCGGCCTCGCGAAGCTGTACTCTGCGCCACCGCGAGGAGGAGACGACTTTGGAAGACCAGCACGCGAGCATCGCGCCGCAGCCTGCGCGGCCGCAGCGCACAGGCCGTCCGGTGCCGAAGGGTCGGCAGGTCGATCCCGCGATGCGCGCGGCGGTCGCGCGCCTGATCGGCGAGACGCCTCCGGCGCGCGACGAACTGATCGAGTGCCTGCACGCGCTGAACGACGCGCATGGCGCGCTGTTCGTGCCGCATCTCGTCGCGCTGTCCGAGGCGATGCGGCTTTCCTACGCCGAGGTCTTCGAGGTCGCGAGTTTCTATGCCCATTTCCGCATACTCGACGAGGCGCCGTCGCCGCAACTGCCGGTCGTGCGCGTCTGCGATGGCGTCGCTTGCATGATCGCCGGCGCCGACGCGCTGCAGCGCCGGCTCGCCGCGCGCCTGGACGGTCTTGCGCGGGTCGAGGCCGCGCCGTGCATCGGCGCGTGCGATCGTGCGCCCGCTCTGGCGGCCGGGTTCCGCGGCGTCGCCGATCCGGATGCCGACGACCTTCTTTCCGGCGCCGTGCCCGTCATGGCGGAGGCGGCGGCCGACGCCGAACTCGCCGCCTACCGGCGCGATGGCGGGATGCGCCTCCTCGGCTCATGGAAAGCCGGCGCGGGCGATGTGGAAGCGATCTTCGCCGCGCTGGACGAGGCGGGGCTGCGTGGCCTGGGCGGTGCCGGTTTCCCGACGGGCCGGAAATGGCGGCTGGTGTCGGCGCAGCCTGGACCGCGGCTGATGGCGATCAATGCGGACG